>CAZQSL010000101.1:0-13456 GCA_964595945.1 uncultured bacterium | reverse complement strand
GACGAATCATTTTTGCAGAATTATCCTCAGGTTGACGAACTCGTCCACGAGTGTGGCGACTGGATACACTCCGCCCTCGCCGCTGGAGGGTATCACTCTATTGCCCCGAATATATGCGGCACTCCACAGTTTGCCGATGCGCCGCTGCCAGACTACAGCATGATCGACGTTGACGCGTGGTTCGGTTTTATGAAAGAATTCGAAACCGCAACCGGCCGTGTCCCCGAGTTTTCACCGATCATGCCGGCTTTGCCGGTTTCGATTTCCCGTGGCTGCCCGTGGGCGTGCGCGTTCTGCGCAGGATCGGATAGCAGTGGCGAAAAAACTTTTCGAGCTCTTGCGCCCGATTTCATCGCTTCCCTGATCGTCTCGCTAAAAAATGCTTTCGGACTCTCCGGCATAATCATAACAGACTGCTGTCCCAACGGATCGCGTCCGGCATTCGATGCGCTTCTCGACGCGTGTGAGGCCAATTCACTCCGTGTCTATTTCACAAACGGGCTACGCGCCGACCGGCTCGAAAAAAAGGACATTGCGCGCCTCGCTACGCTCGCACCTTCGATTGCCATTAGCTGTGAAAGCGCCTCTGACCGTGTACGCAACGGCATCATCGGCAAACATCTCGAAATCGACTCCATACTACATGTCGCTGAATGGTGCCAACAGTATTCCCTTCCTCTGTCCATCCACTACATGATCGGCGTGCCGGGTGAAACCATTGTGGAGATGAACGATACGATGGCTTTCGCGATGGAACTGCTCAATCGCTACGGAGCAGTCCCCAACATCCAGCGATGCGTCACATTGCCCGGTACAGGGCTCCACAGACAGACGCGGCAGTCTGACTCAATCCCGGCCGATGGCGATC
The DNA here is from genome assembly GCA_964595945.1 of uncultured bacterium. Lineage (GTDB taxonomy): Bacteria > UBP15 > UBA6099 > UBA6099 > JAJRTR01 > CAZQSL01. Next base: position 12,588 of record CAZQSL010000101.1, on the reverse strand, counting down.
TCTCACCTCTTTTTGCCGCTCATGGCAACGATACCGTCCGTGCTTTGCTCACTAATTTTCGCAAGCGCCTCGCTTCGTCAAATCCCGAAAAAATCATTGTTAATCTCACTTATCGCTGCACTAACAGATGCACTATATGTGCGGTCGGAGACAGGCCACAGATCGACGCTGATACCGATGCGGTCATCGCCGCAATGACTGCTCACGCGGACCGTGGCGTGCGGCTGCTCGACATAGATGGTGGTGAGCCGACACTTCACCCCGGCCTTTTCGCGATTGTTGCCGCCGCTCGCAGGCTTGGCTACGAGCAGATCACCATCACTTCCAACGGCAGTCAACTCGCCTCCCGCGCCTATGCTTCGAGACTGCTTCTTTCCGGTGTCTCCAATATCCTGATCTCAATTTATTCACATGACGCCTCTATCCACGACTCTATCACGCGTACCACGGAGAGCCACGACAAGACGGTCGCATCGATCAAAAACATCATCAGACTCAGGCCCTCCAGAGTATCTTGCGGTATCAACACCGTGATGACTGAAAGCAACTATACGCAACTTCCCGAACTCTGTTCTTTCCTTGTGCACCTCGGGGTCAAATCGCTGAATGTTCAGTTCCCAACCCCCTTTGGAGCCATCACTGATCTACAGTTTCCCCCTCTTGCCGATGCAATTTCTGTCGTGGAATCCACTATGGCCGCTTTCACAGATAGCATGGATTTCAATATCATCAATCTCCCCCCCTGTCTCATGCCACGTGACTTTGCCGAAAAAGGCATGGATACCGACAAATACAGCCGTGTAATGATATTTGTCAACCAACCGGAAATGGTTCTTGCCGACTATCTGGCCTCGACTCGCACTCGAAATGACGACTGCTCTTCATGCCACTTCGCAATACTCTGCGAGGGCCACTACAGACATCCAGCCAGTCATGATTTGGAGCATAAGCATCGATGACAATTTACCCTGTCAGCCCCACCATCGAAATCGTCACATGGTACGAGTGCAATACGCAATGCGTTTTCTGCTCTGCCCGCGCCATGCAATCCCAAGCACTGTCCACCGAAGAAATCGCCGTCATCCTTAAACGATACCGCGCCGAGGGCTTCGCTTCCGTTTCATTCGGCGGCGGAGAGCCCGCCGTGCGTGACGACCTCCCGGCTGTCATACGAATTGCCAAGTCGCTCGGCTACACCGGCATCGCCGTCAAAACTAACGGGATTAGATTCTGCTATCCCGAATATCTCGCCGAGTGTCTCGATGCCGGCGCCACTCACTTTTCCGTCTCGCTGTGGGGAGGGACCCCAGCAGTACACGACCTCATGGCCGGTATCAACGGCGCATTCGACATGACCGTCATGGCACTCAAACACATGATTGACGCTGGCGCTTCTGTAGCCGTGGATTACCTCCTGACAAAACATTCCCTCTCCACGACCGCCGAAGCCATGACTCTCCTGACCGGTGAAGTCGGCGTGCGTGCCATCTCGTTCTGGCTATACTCGGTTTTCGGTGGCGGCGGCTCACTCATTCACCAACCACGCATTTCCGAGGCCGCTTTCATCCTTTGCGAGGCAGTCGGAAAATGCCTGGATAACGGAGTGACCTTTTCCACATCGCACATAATGCCATGCTTGCTCGGCGACTTGGCTGAAATATACTACAATATAAAGGACATCGACCTGACGGTCATCACGCGCGGCTCCATATTCAAAGCAGAAGAGTCACCTTTTGAAAAAGGCCGCCACACCGCTCCATGTCGAAGATGTTTTGCCAAAACATACTGCACCGGCCCGCGCCCGGAATACACCGCTGTCTTCGGCTCTGCGGAATTTAACCCTATGATAGCCGCGAACAACACAAAATGACAACCAGAGACAATCACACGCCGCATTCTGATAGTACAAGCCTCACGGACAATGGCATCTTTGTCGCAGTCCTCCACTCCCACAAAAGTGCGGCCCATGACCACATCTGCGGGGTTCCCGGCGACTTCGCACGGACAGCCCTCAAGATGCGCAGACTCGCGGACATTGGACGCACGGTCATATCTAAAACCATTATCCATCACTCCAACTATATGAACTGTGTCGAAATTGTGAAGGCAGCCGCCGCTCTCGGGTCGTGCGTTCACACTTTCGAATACGCCAAAACCAGTGCAGTTCCACGCATGCCGGTAGTATTTCCATTTGTACTCGCCGCCCTTCGAGCCACTTTGCCAGACATGATCGAGATTGCATCGACAGGCATACCCCCATGCGTATACGTCACTTCACGCACGGATCTATCCAGGATGACAGCAAGGGAAACACGCCTTTTTGCCATGCCCGGCGCCGGATGCTCACACATCGCTTCCTGCGAGCGTTGCTCGCTGAAAGACTCATGTCCCGGCCCACCCGATACATACCTGGATTCTTCTACACAATGGGAATTCACACCATTGCCCCCAACAGGGAGCGCTACCTGATGGCAAATACCGGATACATACAAGTCACTCGCAGATGCAACCAGAATTGCCGTTTCTGCTCCAACCCCGAACGCGACGCCGACATCAGCCTTGCCGACGGCATAGCCATGATCGACGAAATGCGAGACCGCGGCTATCTGTTCGTGATATTCACCGGCGGAGAGCCCACTCTCTCCGTTTACCTCCCCGCGTTTATCAGTCACTGCCGCGACAGCGCATTCATGCACAAGCTCATATCCAACGGGCAAAACCTCGCGGATATGCAATATCTCGATTCGCTTGTCACTGCCGGGCTGCACCACGTTTGCATTTCCCTCCACTCGCACATCCCCGATATACAGGATTTCCTCACATCCACCCCCGGATCATCAGCAAAACTCCGCCGTGCTCTCGACAACATCTCCGCTCACCCCACACTCACTCTCGACATCCTCTGCACCATCAACAGATACAATTCCCAACACCTCTGCGGCATTGTCGATTACCTGCTCGAAAACGTACCCAAATTCGCACACATCACATTTAACAACCTTGATCCCATGATGAACCGCGCCACTGACAACCCGGACGCGATCCCCACCCTCTCAGGCATGTTCACCCAACTGACACTTGCCATGCGCACATTGTCAAACGCAGGTAAACCCTTTCAGGTCGAGCGCGTACCCCTCTGCTTCATGGCCGAATTCCCACATCTCTCGACCGAAACACGCCGCATCGTCAAAGCCGAAGAACGCCTCACCTACTTCCTCGACGACCGGGGCTGCCTCCTGTGGAAAGACTGGTTCCACGACAAAGCCGACTGTTGCGCCGTCTGCTCTCTCAACGAAATCTGCGCCGGTCTTTTCCAGATGGACAAACATTATTTCTCTCACGAACTCCGTCCCATATTCATTGACGCCGAACCGGTCAAGCTCAAGATATTACGTAGCTGACGCAGCCATCAATAATACCCCAAAGTTGCGTTCAGGATGATGCTATGTGCTGTCGGGATGCGGAGCCCCAGCCTACACGTCTCAAGCGGAATACCTGATACCAAGCTCCTACCAAAAAGTAATATCAAAAACGACAACAAGGTTTTCTGATCTCATGTAAATGGCGATTTTCTTCATTTGGAAAAATCTGTTCGGAGAGAGATATTTAGCGGAAATCGCCGGGATCGATGCCGAGTTTCTTGAGTTTTTTCGTCAGGTTCTGCCGTGCGATGCCGGTCTCAGCCGCCGACACCGTTACATTGCCGTGTGTCCGTCTCAACAAGTCAGAGAAATACTCGCGTTCGACTTTATCAACAGCAGCTTCGCGCATCTCGTCGAGCGTCATGTTATCCTGCATGCGCGGTCTGATACTTCTTCTGAAATCACCCTGAAGGTCATCGGAGCCGATTTCATCTTTTTCACTCATTGCCACTGACACGAAAACCGTATTTCTCAACTGCCGTATATTCCCCGGCCAGCCGTAAGCTTCGAGCGTCTTGAGTGCCGATGGCGACAGAACGGCTGATTTCGACATTTCCAAGTTGGCGGCCCGCAGGAAATGCAGCGCGAGGGGTTCGATGTCTTCCGGATGTTCGCAAAGCGGCGGCAGATCGATGACAAGCCCGTTGAGTCGGTAAAACAAATCCTGGCGGAAGGATCCATTGTGGATTTCGTCGAAGAGGTCTCGATTGGTTGCGGCGACGATGCGCACATCTGTCTTTCGCAGCTTCGTCTCGCCCATTCGATAATATTCTCCGTTTTCGATGATGCGCAGGAGTTTGCCCTGCACGGATTGCGACGCGCCGGAAATTTCGTCGAGAAACATCGTGCCGCCATTCGCTTCTTCGAAAAAGCCCTGTTTTTCGACCAGCGCTCCCGTGAACGCACCTCTTGCGTGGCCGAACAGCTCACTCTCTATCAGGTTCTCGGGGATCGCCATGCAGTTGATAGAGAAACACGGCTTGCCGCGCCGTGGATTGGACGGATGCCGGATGATAGCTCTCGCGAAAATATCTTTGCCCGTTCCGGTTTCGCCACTGATCAAGACCGGATAAGGGCAGCTTGCATAGAAAGGTATGCGGGCGACAATTTTTTCGATTACGGGGCTTCTGTAGACAATGTCTTCTGTGGCGTCTCCCCGTTGTGCCCCGCTGTCAAATGGCGGCTCGTATATTTTCAGCAATTTGAAAACGTAAAAACAGAGATTGTCAAAATTGAACGGCTTGTTGAGATACTCGTTTGCGCCGAGTTGAAGACACTGCCATGCGAGTTCGTTGTTGCCGTGCGAAGTAAAGAAAATCACCGGCAGATCAGTCAGTTGAGCTTTGAGTTGTTTCAGGGTTTCGAGCCCGTTCATTCCGGGCAGGACATAGTCGAGAATGGCGATATCGTAATTGGCGGTCAGGCATTTTTCGAGCCCGGCTTCTCCGCTTTCGACATGATCCACCAAATGCCCGCAGGCCGTGAGTTTGCTGACTACGGCTTCGGCAAGCATGGGATCGTCTTCAATCAGTATTATTCGCGAGGCCAAGTGATACTCCCGTATGATCATTGGGAATTATACATCAAATCACGCAAGAGCGGAAAAGGCTCAATCAATCGGAGAATTGATTGCCTGGATGAGTCCATGGATACTGTCGATCAATAGAGAGAGCGCATGGGGGATATCGTCCATGCGATTTTCCATCGCGATGGTTTCGAGTCCGAGCGCGGCGTTTTTTGCCGGCCCGGCAAATATCTGGGCAAGCATCCCTTTGAGAGAATGTGCGAGGCGCACGATTTCTCCAGTATTGCCGCAGTCGCACGCTGCCTGAAGCTTAGTGATAGTATCGGGCGATCTGCTGACGAATATGCCGAGTATTTCATCGAGGAAGTCTTCGTTTCCGGCGAGTTCGAGAGCTGCCTGCCTGTCAAAAACCGTTTGGGAGACGGCTGGAGGGCAGGGCGCAGCCGCCAGGCTATCATTCACATGGCGGGGCAGACAGTATTTCGCCGCGATGCCAGTCAGTTGAGCGCGGGTAAACGGTTTCATCAGGAAATTGTCCATGCCTGCTCCTATGCACTCTGTACGGTTGGCCTCGTAAGCTCCGGCAGAAAGAGCTACGACAGGCGTTTCACGATTAGGGCATGCGGAGCCGCGTATCAGACGAGTCGCTTCAAGCCCATTCATTTCCGGCATACGGCAGTCCATGAAAATCAAATCGTATTTCATCTGCTCTGCGAGAGCGACCGCTTCGACGCCGTTCGATGCGGCAGTTACCGTACAGCCAATGCTTCGAAGAATCCTTGTGGCGATGAATCTGTTCATCTCAATATCCTCGACAATCAGGACACGTGCACCAGGCAGAAACACATGTTCACCGGACTCCGCCGGAACATCACCGGAAACGGACATCTCATCGCAGCATTCCGCGAGCGGCAGCGCCACGCGAAAAACCGTACCGGCTCCGGGGCGGCTTGAGACGGAAATGACGCCGCCCATCATTTCGACAAGTTCTTTCGTGATTGCGAGCCCGAGACCGGTTCCCGTCCCACCCGAAACAGGCGAAGCAGCCTGAAAGAATTTTTCGAATACTTTATGCTGTGTCTCTTCATCCATCCCGATTCCAGTATCGGCAACCTCGATGATGACAGTCCCGGCATCACCGTCATGGATACCGCGCTCAATGCGTACATAGATACTGCCCTGCTCGGTGAATTTGACGGCATTGCTCAGAAGATTCAAGAGAATCTGCCTGACCTTAATGCTATCACCCGAAAGCCATCGGGGGACATCCGTCCCGTACTCGGTGATAATCGAAGTACCGTTTTCAGCAGCCCTTGCCGACAGCAGCCATACAGTCTGCTGGACGATATCGGAGAGTGAGAACGGATGAGATTCGAGAAGCATTTTTCCGGTTTCGATCTTCGAGAGATCAAGCATATCGTTGAGAATACCAAGCAACGCTTCGGCGGAACCGTGTATCCCTTCCGTAAATTTTTTCTGGTCCGGACCGAGCGGCGATTCGAGCAGAAATTCGGCAAGATTCAAAATCGCGTTCATGGGGGTCCTGATCTCATGGCTGATATTCGCGAGAAACATGCTCTTGGCACGATTGGCTTCCTCGGCAGACCTCTTGGCAAGTTCCTGCTCCGTAATGTCGTGGAAAACCGCGAACCTTCCGGCCAGACGTCCGAGCCGCCCCATCACGGGAGAAACGGAAAGCACGAAAATCTTTTCCCTCATGCCCGTCGTGAGTGTGACATCTCTTGAGAGCGATTCCCTTGCGGTGAACATGTCGCTTACCCCTGGCCACCAGTCGAAAATCTGCTCAACCGTATGCCCGATACAGTTCCTGCGTACGCCAAAACGTTCGACAGCAGCACTATTGATATCGACGATGCGGTTGCGTTCATCAAGGATCAGCATACTCTCACTCGTGTATTCAAAGGCTTCGTCACGCTCGATTGGCACAAGTACGTCGCGGTAAAAATCGAATCGTTTCAAAGTATAAAAAACGTATATCTGAGCCGTTGCATATAAGAATCCAGAAATGTTCAGTGACGGTATTAGTGAATATCCCTTCAGATACAGATAATCGACAATCGCCGGGAAAGGCACCGCGAGAAACATCGACAATCCGGTAAAGCGCGCGGCTCTTTCCGCACGCAGGAGAGAAGTGGCGAGTATCGCCGTGAACACAGTCACGCCCAATGCAGAATAGCCTTCATACAAACGATACAGCGGTCCGCATTCATATTGAGCCACACTCACGCTCTCCGACAGTTTTACCACATGAAAGTTGTATGTGAATAGTTCGCTGTCAGTGCCTGCAAACGAAAAAGTGGCAATGATGACCGGGATAATATACAGAGCAACGATAGTAATCTTTCCAACTCTGATATTGCGGGTGCCGAAACGCAATCCAAGCAGAATCGAGAGGGTGAGCGAAATGTATACAAAAAGCGGCCGGCAGCGTACGGCAAAAAACTTCCATTCCGGTACAGGCAGTGCATATTCGAGATAATACGACATGCACCACAGAATGAAAAATATCATCACCCAGAAGATCGATGCAGCGGCACGCGATTCCCTATAACGTTTCGACAAATACACGGCGTTAAAGGCGGTGGCAACAGCAGCGAACAGGAATGAGTAGTAATATGGCTCGAGCATGGAAAAATTTTACCACATGAAAGCTGTGAAAAGAAGAAGTGATAACTCACGTCTGAAAACTATGTATCAGATCATTGTCATGCCGATACAAGTACTATTCATGCTCAATTGCGTCGTTATGGCAATCTCTTGACAAATTGCATATCTGGTGTTTTCGAGGGCAGGAAATACTACTGCCACACCGACCACATCGGGAGCGACATGGACATCTCCGGGAAGATGGCGACATGATAAACAGATGCGAATATCCCACCTGTGGCAAACGTACTCTTGCGGCCTGTCACTCAATCGCATAACCCTGCATCGACATCATACTCCACACGCGAATACGACTCCGGTGCCAGTCTCAACTATTACCCAGTTCGATGGTACGCCCCTGCCCCCCAGCGATTTATGGGCAAGTATGTGACTGAAGTATTATGATTATATTAGTGACGAAGATGAGTGTTTTTTCCTTATTACAGCGACATAGCCGCCACATGCGTTAGAGCGTGATGGCAGGAGAATGAATCCGGCTCCATCGCCAGACCCGAGAATGGAAGCTGGCGGATAAAGGCGTTCAAAGATGCCGGGATCGGCATGGAGAGATGAGTCGGAATGAATGAGTTTTTCGATGCGTTCGCCGTTTTCGACATCGAGGATCGAGCAGGTGGAATAGACGAGGGTGCCGCCGGGGTTCAGACGTGAAGCAGCAGAAGACAGGAGCGCGTCCTGAAGTGTGGCGAGCCGCGAGACTGTGGAAGCGTCGACGCGCGATTTGATCTCCGGGCGCCGCCGCACCGCTCCCGTGCCGCTGCAAGGTGCGTCGAGGAGTATCTTGTCAAAAGAGCCGAGGTGAGAGCAGTCCGTCGCGTCTACGGTGACAGGAGTGATACAGGTGATGCCGAGGCGGGCGGCTTCGGCGCGGAGAGATTCGAGCTTGTGAGAGTGGATGTCAATGGCCGTGATGTCGGCCGCGTTGCCGGAAAGTTCCGCGAGTTGTGTGGTTTTTATGCCTGAGCCGCAGCACATGTCGAGTACGCGTTCGCCAGAGGAAGGGGCAAGGAGGTGGGCGGGGAACTGTGTGCTGCGGTCCTGGGGAGTGATCAGACCGTTGTTGTACTCATCGTGAGGGAATGTCGATTTGCCGGGCGCGAGGCGCAGACAGTATTTTGGAGCCGTGACTTTTTCGAGGCCGAAGACGTCGCGCTTTTCGGTGTTGCGCTCTATGAGGTCGGTAGCGCGGATGCAATTGACCCTGAAATATGTGGGTTGCGGATTGTTGCCGGCGCGAAGGACGCTACGGGTTTCCTCCTCGCCGTGGCGCTCGATGAGGAGTTGTACCATCCACAGCGGGTAGGAGAATTCGGTGGCGAGACGTTCATCGATGGATGCCTTTGCCGCAAGCACTGCCGTGATGTCATCTGGCGTGACCTTTCGAAGGCATGCGTTCATGAATCGGGCTTCCTGATGCGCGTTGGCTTTCATGGCGAAATCCACATATTTGAAAACTGATGCGTATTGGGGGATTTTTGACATGAAGATAATCTCATAGACGCAGAGCCGCGCGTAAATGAGATTCATAGGCGAAAGAGTTAGTTTGTGGTTTTTAGATTTTGACCTGAGGATTTCGTCGATCAGTGTGAGATTGCGCAGGGTGCCGAGGACAAGACTGGTGGCTACGGTCCTGTCGCGTGGGGCGAGAGCCGGATCGTCGTGCAGGTTTTTCAGCACGATATTCGAATAGCTGCCGCCCGTGATGATGCGGCTGAGTGCTTTTGCGGCAACCATTCTGCCTTTGAAGGATGTGGGTGTAGCTCCGCTTTGCATGATTATTTCTCGCTGTCCGAGACATATCCCATGTGTATGAATTTGTGTTTCACTATAGCACGTCGCCGGGCTGGATTCTGTAGCCGAGGAGGAATTCAGAAACTGGCATTCGTTTTTTACCGACTCGCTGAAGCTCAGTGACAGATACACAGGCATCACGTGCGGCGATGACGAGTCCCTCGGATGCTGAAGCCGTGATGACAGTGCCGGGAGTGATCCCGGGGTGGGGGGCGTCGAATGTTGCTTGCCAGATTTTCAGAATGGAAGCGCCGTGCGAAGTGTATGCGCAGGGCCAGGGGTTGCATCCGCGGATGAGATTGACGATGTCCACTGCGCGGCTGTTCCAGTTGATCATGCCGTCTTCTTTTTTCAAGAGTTTCGTGCAGCTATCGAGTGTGGTGTCTTGCCGTTGCGGGATAATCTGGTCGAAATCCCTGAGTGTGGAGACGGCAAGTTCGGCGCCGATAACGGCGAGCCGGTCATGGAGAGAGCCGGCAGTGTCTTCGGGCAGTATGGGAGTCGAGCGCTTGATGAGGATGTCGCCTGTGTCCATGCCTTCATCCATAAGCATTGTCGTTATGCCTGTTTCGGTGTCGCCGTTGATGATAGCAGCGTTGATCGGAGAAGCGCCCCGGTACTTGGGCAGCAGAGACGCATGTACATTGATGCAGGCGATTTTTGGGATGTCGAGGAGATTTCGTCTGAGTATCTGTCCATACGCGGCGGTAAGTATGAAGTCCGGGGATATTATGGCGAGAGCTTCGGCGGCATCGCCTGCTTTTGCGGGTTGCAGCACTTCGATGCCATTTTCGACGGCATAGGTCTTGACGGGGGGCGAAACCATGTTCATGCCGCGCCCCTGCGGGCGGTCTGGTTGTGTGATGACTGCCGCGACGCCGATATTCTCATGTACTGCCCGCAGGATGGACAAGGCAAACCCGGGGGTTCCCATAAAAACTATTTTCATCGAGAATTGCTCATTTCATTGAAGATATGCCGAGCATGATGCCAGAGATGATGTTGGCTATGAACAGCAGGGTCGCGATCAGGGTGGAGATCAGATGAAGATTGCGGAACTTCTTTTTTCCTTTTGCCAGACGCGTGCCCGTATATCCGCTGATGGCGAAAAAAATGACAATGCCGGTGCCTATGATCAGGTGGGGCAGGGCGCGGCCTGGTTGGAAATTGTCAGCTATCAGGATGTAGAAGCCTGAAAGATAGCCCGCAAGTACGATTGTTATATAGACTTTTCCGAGGTTGACGTGACGTTTCCAGTTGAACTTGCGCATGTGCAGCGGCTTTACACGTTCGGAGCGTCTGCGCAGGCCCGAGAGCGGCATGTAGATGCCGAGCGCAAGGAATGTGGCAGTCATAGCGCCTGCGTGGACATGCTCTATGATATCAGTAATTTCTTTCTCTTCGGGCTTTCCGGCGGGTTTGTCGCCAATATTTGAGGGGGTGCTATTTTCAATTTCTTGCGCAACCCTGTCGAGGTCGGCGGTAGCGAGGAATCTCGTGATCTGGCGGCTGTCGGCAGGTGTCATGCCGCTGTTTTTCATTTTTTCCATTCTTACGACGACCTTCGCGATATTCTGCTCTGATTCGCCTTTGTAGCCTTTAGCGTACCTGATGATAGCTTTCTGGCTGTGACATTTTCCGCACTTGACAACATACAGGTCGAGGTCTGCTCTGTTGATTTCAGTTGTGGCAATAGAGATTACAGCGGATATGAAAAAAATGACAAGAGCGATGAGCGATGCGCGGTGAAGTGTATTGTATCTGGGCATTATGGCATCTCCTGAATGTGTTTTCCGGAGGGCGGCAACCTCCGTATGAAGATAAATACCGGTCAAGACGCCGATGGATAGGAGCCGAGCGTCTTGAGGATTATCGTTTCCTTTTTCATTTCCCTGAGGGCAGCCTTGACGTTATCGTCCTGACAGTGGCCTGCGAGGTCGACAAAAAAGATGTATTCCCAAGTGCCTTCACGGGCGGGGCGGGACTGCATCATGGTGAGATTGATATTGTAGCGTTCGAACGACTTGAGCGCGCGATAAAGCGTGCCGGGCTCGTGGCGTACCGAAAACAGGAGCGAGGTTTTATCATTTTCGCCGCGTGGCATTTCATGTTTGCTGATGATCATGAATCGCGTGGCATTGTTGGGGCCGTCTTCGAGGCCGCGTTCGAGGATGTTCAATCCGTAAACTTCGGCGGCAACGGCACTTCCGATAGCGGCGGCGGATTCCTGACTGGCAGCCATCTGAGCGGCGAGTCCCGTGCTGGCCACCTGTATGATCTCTATGCCGGGTGCTTTTTCTCGCAGCCACTTCGCGCACTGTTCATAAGCTTTTGACTGAGTGAATATCTGTTTGACTCCGGCGATGCTGTCCTGATTGGAGAGCAGACACTGGCTGATTGAGAGGAATAGTTCGCCACAGATTTTTACGGGTGAAGCGGCAAAGCGGTCGATGGTCATGTTGACTACGCCTTCGGACGAATTCTCGAAAGGCACTATGCCGTACTCGGCATTTTCCTTTTCGACTTCGCTGAAGACCGCCGGGATATCGGGGCAGAGGTGCTCTTCGAATGACTTTCCGAAAGCCTGGATTGCTGCGCTGTGCGAAAAAGTGGCCCTGGGGCCGAGAAAAGCGACCTTTACCGGTTTCTGGATATTGCGGCAGACGGAGAGTATTTCCCGGTAGATTGCAGTGATATGCTCGTTCATCAGGGGGCCGGTGTTGAGTGTGGCGAGTCGCTCGAAAATCTGACGTTCGCGATCAGGGTCATAATACACTTTCTTGAATTGTGATACCTGTTTGGCGAGCTTGCCCCGTTCATTCAGCAGGCGCAGCATTTCCGCGTCTATTGCATCGATCTTGCTCCGGATTTCTTCTTTGCTCATTTTCTGACGTATCTCCTGACCTGACTGTATTGAGAAATTTTATATCATGGTTTGGTCTATGGAAATACGAAATCGAATAAAGCGCTTCGTGGTGGCGAAAGCGATCCGGCGTGCCGGCAGCAATCAGTCGGATGGAGATGCCGGATTTCATGGTTAATGCCCGCCTGAAACAAACCCGGGGCGCTCTTGAAGATACCGGTCCTGTCAGGCCTGCGAAGCTTCGAGGGCCTGGTCGAGATCGGCAATGATGTCGTCGGCGTCTTCGATGCCGACGGACACCC
>CAZQSL010000100.1:0-13471 GCA_964595945.1 uncultured bacterium | reverse complement strand
CACTCAGCGTCAAAGACTTCCGCACGCTCAAATCGACCAACATCGGCACCTACCAGTGCTTCCAGGAAACCTACCACCTCGAAACATACAAAAAAATGCACATCAGCGGCCCGAAATCCGACTACGAATGGCGTGTCACATCTCAGGGCCGCGCACAGGAAGCCGGCATCGACGATGTCGCCATCGGCGCACTCTTCGGACTCTATGACTGGAAATTTGAAACACTCGCCATGCTCATGCACTGCCAGCATCTCGAAGATAAATATGGAGTCGGCCCCCACACCATCTCATTCCCCCGCCTTGAGCCAGCCCTCAACTCCGACGTCGCCAACAAGCCTCCCTACGAAGTATCCGACGACGACTTCAAACGCATCGTCGCCATCACCCGCCTCGCCGTGCCCTATACAGGATTCATCATGACCACCCGCGAAACAGCCGAAATGCGCCGCGAACTCCTCAACCTCGGCGTCTCGCAGATCAGCGGCGCCTCACGTACATATCCCGGCGCATACACCATGCCCGATGTCAAATACGAGGCCGCCGAACAGTTTTCTCTCAGTGACACGCGCACTCTCGACGAAGTCATCTACGACCTCGCTACAGACGGGTTCATCCCGAGTTTCTGCACCGCGTGCTACCGGCGCGGACGCACGGGCAAAGACTTCATGGACCTCGCGAAACCAGGCGAAATCAAACGCTTCTGCCAGCCCAACGCACTCTTCACCTTCCTCGAATTTCTCGAAGACTACGCATCGCCAAAGACTAAGGAAGCCGGCATCGCCGCCATACGCGAACAACTCCCGAAAGTCCCCGAAGGCCCGCGGCGCAAGCAGACCGAAGAACGGCTCGAACGCATCGCCAAGGGCGAGCGCGACCTGTATTTCTGATTGTTATACGATAAATTATTTAAATTTACCTGCCGGAGAAACCTTTTTCGAGAAAAAGGTTTCTCCGCACCTCTTCCCAAAAGCTTTATATGATTAACTTTTCTCCAGGTTACCGTTTCATTGTGCTACCCACAGCGGTAGGTAATTTCTATTGATATTCAGAATAGTTCACGCGAGTCACTTCATTTGCCGGGCTTTCGCTTCGGATCGGGGCTGGGCTGCGATCCGAGTTGCGAGCGGAGCTCGGCGAGTTGGGATTCGCAGGTAGAAATCGTTTCCTGAATATGGTCAAGACTGTCGGTGCCGAGGGTTTCTGCAATCGAAGTTTTTTTTACGCGCAGGCGTTCCGTCAGTTTCTTTTCATCACTCATTATCAGTCACATCCCCATGGACAGCGGCAAGCAAAGAGATGCTGCAGGCCGGTTTGTCATTCGATAATGTCTACTCTTTTAGGTATTTTATACGGAGCGAGACTTTTTCGCAGAAATTTCTGGAGTTCGACGCGAGTCAGAGTGGTATCCGGCCTGAGAGTCACTTCGACGGCGGGGCGATGGCAGAGATTGTCATCGGGGATGGCAAAGACGCTGCATGATGCCACGGCGGGATGTTTTGCGATTTCTATTTCAAGTTCGGCGGGATAGACGTTGAATCCGCCGACGATCATCATACGCTTGATCAGGCCTTTGAAATAGACAAAGCCCTCGTCGTCGAAGCATGCGCGGTCGCCGGAATAAAACCATCCGTCGCGTATCGCGGCGGCGGTAGCTTCGGGGTGATTGAGATAGCCTTCCATGACGTTCTGCCCCTTGATGATGATTTCGCCGTCGACACCGGCAGGGACGTCGTGGCCGTCCTGATCGACGATACGGACGGCGACTTCGGGGAGAGCTACGCCTATGGAGCCGATTTTGGAAATGCCTTCGGCGATTTTGTTGCATGTGGTGAGGGGGCCGCATTCGGTGATGCCGTAACCCTCGTAGACAGGAGCGTTGAAAGTATCCCTGAAAGCCTGGAGGAAGCCCGGAGGGGGCGGCGCGCCGCCGGGGATGAATGCGCGTGTGCCCGACAGGTCGAGGCGCTGGGAGCCGTACGCGTCGAGGATTTTCTTGAAGACGGTCGGGACGGTGGGGAAGATGGTGACATGTTCATTCTGGAGAGACGCGAGGACGCGGGGTTCGCGGAACGTCTCGTGGTAGATGCTTGTGGCGCCGGCGATCACGGGAAGTGTCAGGCAGACGGTCATGGCAAATGCGTGGTAGAGCGGATTGATGGAAAGGAATGTGTCTTCGCACGTGATGGCAGCGATTTGTTGGCCCGCGCGGGCGTCAAATTCGAGGCCATAGTGGGTGAGGCACGCGCCGAGGGATGAGCCGGAGATGGCGTTGGTATAGACGATGATGGCCGTTTCGCGTGGCGCTTTTGGTGCGATGGCAGTGTCGTACTGGAGACTGGCGGAAACTTTTTGGATATCAGGTTTCGCGGGATCGCCCATGGAGTCGCTGTAGAGGATTTCCGCGCCAGCTTGAGCGGCAGCGGCGGTGACGGCTTCGTCGAAGAGTGGATGCGTGATGATTAGCGAGACTGAGGCGTCGCCGAGAGCGTGGGAGATTTCCCGGGCGGTATACATCGGATTGATGGAGACGACTTCGAGTCCGGCGGCGAGTGCGCCGTAAAAAGCTATGGCGAATTCCGGTACGTTGGGCAGTGCGATGGCGATGCGTTTGCCGCTGACGAGTCCCTTGGAGACGAACCATGTTTTGAGGCGCATGGCTGATTGGCAGAGGGATTCGTAGGAGATTTCGCGGTCGTAGAATACTATGGCGGTGTTGCCGGGCATTTTGTTGGTAGTGTCGATAAGCGTCTGGGCGAGATTCATGTAGTATGTCCTAATTGTTTTTGCCTGTATTGCAGGCATGGCATGACGGCCGGAGGATGCCGGCTTATATATATAAGATCAGGGAAAAAGGTGGTTTTGTTGCATGGAGAGGTGTGGAAACGTCCATGTGCAGCGGAAAGGATCAGGCGGGAAATGAGTCAAAGTAGGAGTCGAGAGCGGATTTCCAGTCGGGGAGTGTGATGGCAAACATTTTTGTGATTTTGTCGTTGGACAAGACTGACCTTGCGGGACGCGGGGCTGGGCGGCCGAGCTGTTGGGCGGTGATGGGGATAAAGGATTCGACCTTGCCGGGATGGGCTGCCAGGACAGCTGCGGCGAGCTGATACCATGTGCATTGGCCGGAGTTTGTGAGGTGGTATGTGCCGTGGTCGGTGAGACCGTCGTCGAAGTATTTCTGGATGATGCGCACGATGGCCGCGGCGAGATGGACGGTATAGGTGGGGCAGCCTGTCTGGTCGTTGACGACGGTGAGTTCTTCGCGTTCGGCGGCGAGTTTTTTGATGGTATCGACGAAATTTTTGCCGCCTGGGCCGAAGAGCCATGAAGTGCGCAGGATGATATGGCGCGCGTTTTCGGAGGCGACGGCATATTCGCCGGCGAGTTTTGTCTTGCCGTACCAGCCGAGGGGGCCGGTGGGATCGGTTTCTGTGTATGGGGCTTTGCTTTTGCCGTCGAAGACGAAGTCGGTGCTGATATGGATGACAGGAGCGGCGATGGCGGCCGCGCCTGCCGCGACGTTGCCCGCGCCGTCAGCGTTGACGCGCCATGAGTGGTCACGGCGGGTTTCGGCCATGTCGACGTCCGTATAGGCGGCGCAGTTGACTACGAGGTCAGCGGCAGAACCAGCCACGGCGGCGATGGTGTCCCGGCGGTCGGTGATATCCGCGTCGAGGCGGGTGATGGGATAGAAGTAAATAGCGGCGCTGTCGAGGGCTTCGCAGAGAGCGGAGCCGAGCATGCCGGTAGGACCGACGACTGCGACTGTGATGTCTTTTGCGGATGTGGGCATTGCGGTTCCAGTTGACAGGTGGTGCGAAGCGTGAAAGGACCGTGATATGCCGTTAGTGGGACTTATTCGGCAGGATCAGCGGTTTTTGTAATACTCGGCCATAAATTTGCGGTACTCGTCGGATTTTTCCTTGATGCGGCGCCACCAGCCTTCGTTGGCGGCGTACCAGTCGACGGTATGGCGTATGGCGTCTTTGAAGGATACGGAGGGGGTCCAGCCGAGTTCGGTGCGGATTTTTGAGCTGTCGACGGCGTGGCGGCGGACGTGGCCGAGCCGGTCTTCGACGTATTTGAGGAGGGTGTCGGGTTTGCCGAGAGCGGATAGGATAAAGGCGGAGATGTCGAGGACTGAGTATTCGTCGCCGGTGCCGACATTGAAGACTTCGCCGTTGTATTTATCGGGGGCGTGGAGTACGGCATCGACGGCTGAAGAGTGGTCGTCGGTGTGAATCCATTCGCGGGTGTTGTTGCCAGAGCCGTAGACGGGAAGCGGGATGTCGTCGATGGCGTTGGTAGTGAAGAGGGGGATCATTTTTTCGGGATACTGGTAGGGGCCGAGGTTGTTGGTGCAGCGCGTGATGATGACGGGGACACCGTGTGTGGTCCAGTAGGAGAAAGCGAGGCGGTCGGCGCCGGTTTTGCTTGCGGCGTAGGGGCTGCGTGGCATGAGGGGGTCGGATTCGCGGGAGGGTTCGGGGCCGCAGTCGCCGTAGACTTCGTCGGTGGAGATTTGCACGAAGCGTCTGATGGAGTTTTTGCGGGCGGCTTCGAGGAGCACGAATGTGCCGTAGACGTCGGTCTGGATGAATTCGCCGGGGTTGAGGATAGAGCGGTCGACGTGGGTTTCGGCTGCGAAGTTGACAACGGCGTCGACGCGCGGCATGAGGGAATTGACGATCTCGGGGTCGCAGATGTCGCCGTGGACAAATTCGTAGCGTGGGCAGTCGCGGAGTGATTCGAGATTTTCGGGATTGCCGGCGTAGGTGAGTTTGTCGAGGTTGATGATGTTGATGGCGGGATATTTCGCGAGCATGTAGTAGACGAAGTTGGTGCCGATGAAGCCGGCTCCGCCGGTGACGAGAATGTTATCCATTTATGGCCTCATGATCAGTGGTTTTCGGCTGTGCGTAACGCGCGAAGAAAGCGGCGAGTGCGGCGAATCCGTCGATGTCGATTTCCTGCGCGCGCCGGGAGTGTGATATGCCGGCTTGGGCGAGAGCTTCGGCGATGAAAGCAGCAGGATCGGTGCCGGACTGGAAAAAGGCGCTCAGCGAGCCTTTTTCGAAGCTGAATCTCAGCGAATTATAACATGTCTTGCGGCGGTGTTCAAACGAGGCGGAGACGATGGCTTCGAAGATTTCGGGGTGCTGGATGGCGCGTGGAGCCGGAGTGAGCGAGACTACGCAGGAATCGACGCGCGGGGGCGGGTCGAAGCGGTCGCGCGGGACATGGAAGAGGACTTGCGCGGAGGCCGCGAGCGAGCAGAATACGGAAAGAGCGCCATAGTCGCTGTCGCCCGGGCGGGCGGCGATGCGGCTGCCGACTTCGGCCTGCACCATGACGGTGATGCGTTCGAAGAGTCCGGCTGCGCCGATGAGTTTGAATATGATGGGCGAGGTGATGTAGTAGGGAAGATTGCCGGTGGCGATTGCGGGGCGTGATTGAGGGGGTATGAGTGCGGCGAGGTCGGTCTTGAGGATGTCGCTGTGGACGATCGTGAGAGATGGGTGCGCGCGGAAGTTGCGCGAGAGGTGGTCGATCATGCGTTCGTCGAGTTCGACGGCAGTGACGGAGGCGCCGAGAGCGAGGAGTTCGGCTGTGAGGACACCGGTGCCGGGGCCGATTTCGAGACAGAGGCGATCCGGGGCGGCACCTGAGGCGGCGGCGATGCGGCGTGTGATATCGGGATCGGTCAGGAGGTGCTGGCCGAGTTTTTTGCGGAGTTTCATGTGTGGGGCGTTTCCTGTGGTTTTTTGATGAAAGGGCGAAAAGTTGTTTAGCTGGGTGCGGAGCCCCGTCTTACAGAAAAACAACATACGAGTGCGACCGCGATGCCGTTGTATTGCTGTGAGACGTCCGGGGGGGTCAGATACTGAAGACGATGTTTTCGTCGAGCGAAAGGTCGATCTCCTGACCGGTGAGTGACTGGTGGGTGGGGGCGAAGGCTTCGGTGATGCGGATGCGCGGACGAAAGCGGTTGGGAGAGGCGAGAATTTCGGCGTCCATGACGGGTTCTGGGGTGTTGCCTTCGTAGACATGGACGTTTTCGCCGGTATCGAAGGGCCGCAGGATGGAGAGGAATGCACGGAGCACGTCGGTCGAGAAAAACTGGCCGGCGCCTTTTGCCATGAATTTGATGACGGTGCTGCGGTTGTAGCGAGTGATATATTCTTCGTACATGTCGACGACGGAGAGGAGTTGGGCAAAAAGGTGGATGTCCTTGGATTTTTTTCCGGCCGGATATCCGGAGCCGTCGATGTATTCGTGGTGGTTTTTGATGATGCTGCGGGTGAGCGGGCGGTCATCGTAGAGGACGAGGAGTTTTTTCTTGAGGATTATGTTGGAGTCGTCGACATGAGCCTTGAGGCGGTCGTCGATGCCGCCTTTGCGCGAGATGAGGATGCGCGGCTCGTCGTTGAGGCTGATATCGTGAAGGAGCGCGCCATAGAATCCGCTGATGACGAGAGAGAGGTCGTTTTTTTTCATGGGTTCTATGTCAGCGGTGGCGAGTTTGCGGTCATAGATGTCGTAGTAGGTGACGGGAGCAGTGGTATTGCCGCCAGTGACGCGGGCGAGTTCGGCCTTGTTTTTTGAGCGCCAGACCTCGACGGAACCCTGAGTGGCACGTTTCATCTTGTTGTAGCAGGCAAAGACGGCAAGCCAGTAGACGGCGGAATTGGCGAGGTGGTCGTAGTAGTTGACATGCGAGCGGAGGTCGGAGGGGCCGATGGTGAGTTTCGAGATTTTTTCGAGGCTGAGGAGGGTGTCGAGAAATTCGACCGCGCCGGTAGTGAGGGCATGGAGTTCGGCCTTGTAGATGGGCTTGTCGACGGTGAAGATTTTTACGACGTATTTGTGAAAAAGGTCGGTGAAGTAGGATACGGTGCGTACAGCGGTGTTATTGAGAAGGTCCTCGATGGCATCGACATTGCGGGTGACGCGGATGACGGAATCCTGCCTGAGGCCCCAGCTGACGTAAAATGAGCGTACGATTTCAGATGTCAGCACCGAACGCGGGTCGATGAGCTTGCGCTTGCTTTTGGGATCGCGGATGGGATCGACCGCATAGTAACACTCTTCGGATGTTTCGAGAAGTTTTTCGAGTTCGTCGAGGGTGAACTCTTCAAGGGTGTGTGTGACATTCGGGTCGACTGGCTTGCTGTCCTGTGGTTCCGTCATTCAGGCTCCTGTCACCGTGGCGAACGGGTGTGAGATGTATTGCATCTCTAATATTAATCAATGGAGAGGCAAAGCGTCAATCGGTGATGGCCAAAGTGGCGGCGAAGTCAGGCCGGGAGTGTGCCTGCGAAAGATGAAATCAGCGAGTCGAGAGCGGTCGAAGCGCCGGAGTCGATGAGCTCGCGGGCGATCAGGACACTGAGCGGGTCGATGTCGTCGATAGAGATTTTTTTAAGGATGAAATGACCCGGGAAATGAATCTGGAAATTGGCCGAACGGAAGGCAGGCTGCGGAATGAGATTGAGGTGGAGGAAAGCGATTTCGAGATCGAGAGCGACGATTTCGTCTTCGGTGTAAATGCGGTTGCCATCGACGGCTATGCGGTCGCATTTCGGGAGATGTCGGCCCGCGGGGTTGTCGGGCAGAGTGACGCCGTGGGTGAGGAAGTACTGTTTTTTCTTTTCGAGGAATTCGAGTGCGCGGGCTGCCTTGCTGTCATAGCAGGCCTGGTCTTCGAGCGCCCAGAGGCGGCAGCTCAGCGAACGGACGGGATAGATGGAGCACCGGCCGTCGATGAGGAACGGGCAATAGACGATCTCGCCGGAGGTTTCACGTGCGAACTGCCACTGGAGGGAGCGCGCGACGATGAGGGCTTCGAGAGCTGGGTCGCGTAGTTCGAGCCGGATGTGGCGCCAGATGTTGAGATATTCGAGGATGTATATGTCGGGGGCTTCGCGGCAGCAGGTGGTGCCGCAGCCATCGCAAGTGACGGAAGGTATCTGCGAGTAGATGCGGTTGAGCTGAGTGAAACGGCCTTCGGTCCTGGCGCGTTTGCCGAGTTTTGCCGTGTCGTAGTCAAAGACGGCGGGGGGCGTTTTGAGCAGGAAGTCGCGTCCCATGCGGTTGTGGATTTCGTTGAAAACTCGGGTGCGGATGTCGTCGGTCATGGTGTGTGGGGTGAGGCATGAGGGCGGGGTGCGGACCGCCCTCATGCGTGTAGGACTATTTCAGAAGGCCGAAGTCTCTGAGTTCGGCGATAAGTTTGTCGCGGGTGGTATCGTCGAGCGGTGCGAGTGGCGGGCGTAGTTCGCTTGTGCAGTAGCCGAGGAGCGCGCATGCTTCCTTGACGGGGACGGGGTTGACGTCGAGCTCCATGGCGAGCATGAGAGGGAGGATTTTGTAGTAGACTTCCATGCTTTCCTTTGCCTTGTTGTCGGCGAAGAGAGAAATCATTTTTTTCATTTCAGCGGGGATGATGTTGGAGACGACCGAGATGCAGCCGACAGCGCCGATGGCCATGAGAGAGGGGGTCCATGTGTCGTTGCCCGAGAGGACGTTGATCCTGCCTTCGGTGCGGTCGATGACTTCGGCTGAGTAGCAAATGCCGCCGGAGGCGTCCTTGACGGCGATGAAGTTGCCGATTTTGGCGAGAGCGGCGATGGTTTCGGGTTGGATGGTGGCGCCGGTGCGGCCCTGGTGGTTGTAGAAGATGATGGGGATGTCGACGGCCTCGGAGATTTTGGCGAAATGGTTGAAGATGCCTTTCTGCGAGGGCTTGTTGTAGTAGGGGGTGATCATGAGCGCGGCGGAAGCGCCGACTTCTTTGGCGTGTTTCGTGAGGGATATGGCTTCAGTGGTGGAATTGGAGCCGGTGCCTGCGATGACCGGGATGCGGCCAGCGACCTGATCGACGACGATTTCGGTGACGCGGTGGTCTTCTTCGTGGGAGAGAGTGGGTGATTCGCCGGTGGTGCCGACCGGGACGAGCCCCTCGGTGCCTGCGGCGATCTGGCGTTCGACGTGTTTGCGCAGGGCTTCTTCGTCAATGGAATCGCCTCTGAAGGGCGTGATGAGCGCTGTGATGCTGCCTTTGATCATGGTGTGTAACCTCCGATGCGGTGGAGCCGGGGAGCTGCCCGGTCACAGGTCGCAATATTTTCTGATTGACGGGCGGATATTGTGGCCGTCAGGGATGTCGAGCTTGTCTCCGAAGTCACCTTTTTTGGTGTCGGGGAATATGATGCAGTTGCGTCCGATGGTAGTGTGTGGCGGGATATCGGACTCCATGCTAATTATGGTGATAGAAGTGTTGAGGTCAAGCGGGTAGTCAGAATTGGGCGGGGCGTCGCCGTAGCCGCCGATGGTGCAGTGTGGGCCGATATTGGGTTTGCCGGGAAATTTCTGGGCGCGCGAGGTGGTGTCGATGATGGTGCGGCTGATGGTGGCTCCGGTGCCGATGTAGTTGTTGGGCATGATGATGGAGTCGCATACCCGGGCGCCTTCGCCGATGTGGACGTGCGGGAATATGATGGAGCGCTCCACGTGGCCTTCGATGATGGAGCCTTGCGTGATGATGGAATTTTTGACATATCCGGTGTCGTTGATTTTTGTGGGCGGCTCGAAGCGAAGGCGCGAGCGGATGGGATGATCGGTGTCGTAGAGGTCGAGCTGCGGCATTATTTTGATAAGTTCGAGATTGGCTTCGAGGTAGGAGTCGATGGTGCCGACGTCGCGCCAGTAGCCGGAAAATTCGTGAGCGACGACCTTGTGGCGGCCGAGCATGGCGGGGATGATGCCGTAGGTGAATGACATGGGTTTGTTGAGGCAGCGCTCTTTTTCGGCGTGGAGCTGGCGGATGAGCGTGTTGGTCCTGAAGACGTATATGCCCATGGAGGCGAAGGTGGTGTCGACTTCGTGCTGTGGTTTTTCTGTGTATTTGGTGAGGTTGCCATCTTGATCGGTTTCCATCATGCCGAAGTGGGGAGCGCGGTGTTTTTCGACATGTGTGCCCGCGATGGTGAGGTCTGCGCCTGAGTCGATGTGAGAGTCGATGATCTGGCGGAAGTCGATGAGTGATATGTAGTCGCCTGGTACGATGAGGACGTATTGGGGATTGTGAGTGAGGATGTAGTCGGAGCGTTTGAATACTGCGTCGGCGGGGCTTTCGTAGCGTGAGTTGGAGGAGAGCGGCAGGAGTATGTCGATGCGGGCGAGAGCGCGGTCGAGCGACCATGCGAATGCCATGTGCTTGAGCATCGAATCGGGCTGGTACTGCATGAGCAGGCCGATGTCCTTGATGCCGGAGTTGATGACGTTGCTGAGGACGAAGTCGATGACACGGTACATGCCGCCGAAGAGGACGACGGGTTTTGCGCGGTGAGAAGTCAGAGTGAGGAGCCGCCGCCCCTCGCCGCCTGCGAGTACCATGCAGAGTGTTTCCATGACAAGCACGCTTTCGTGTCGGTCGTGATCGTTATCACGAGGTAAATTATACCATTTTCAATTATATGGAGTTGTCGAAAAAAAAGTATATGCGTGATTATCTATGGATTTTGCGGCCGCCGGACAGAGCGAAGTCCATGAAGCCGTCACGAGTGACCGGGGCGAGTGGGGTAACGAGGGTGTAGGATGCCGTGGAGGCGGTTTTGAAAGGGATGCGTAGCGTGCGGAGATAGGCCGTGAGCCAGGGCAGGCGCGGGTCGATATTGGCGTATAGAAAAGAGGGGGTGGGCCATGCCGCGACGGCTGACTCATACTCTGTCCACGCGACGGCCTGTGGCACGAGGTCTGCATCGGCGGCGGCGATTTTTTCCTGCGAGTTGTACACGATCATCCAGCGGAGGAATCTGTTGGAGTAGAGATGCGTGACTTTTTCCTGAAACAGCATTTCCATCATGTTGTCGATTGCGCCGCATGAGACATACTGGCGTCCGTCGCCGACAGTGTCGTCGGTGGCAGTGTCGCGTATGCCCTGGTATGAGGCGTATCCGATGGCGGCGCAAAGGGCAATTGCCACGAGGGTGGCGATCAGGTGCCGGCGGGCTAACATCTGGTGGATGGCGATGGCGGCGAGGATGGTGAGAAATGGCTCGATGGGCAGGAAGTATCGCGCCGCGAGGCCCCGGAACGGGGATATGACATAAACTGCAATATAGAGTGCGATACTGGCGAGCGAAAAGATAATCGTGCGGCGCAGGGGGCTTGATTTGAGTGGCGTTTTTCGGTCTGCGTATGCTATGGCTGCCGCCGCTACGATGGCAATGAGCATGGCGGCCGCGAGGATATAAGCGTATGGGGAAATGGCTTCGCGGAAGAAGTCGTCGAAATTTCTGACTTGAAAATATGAGGGGAGTTCGACGGTGAAAAATGACGCGAGTGTGGTTTTGTGAGCCAGTTGGCCCGCTACGCCGCCGGAGTCGACAGTGTGTGAGAAATTGGCGAAGTTGTGTTTGATATTGTAGGCGGCCAGAGGCAGTACGCCTGCAGTGAAGGCTATGCCGAATGAAACGATGGCGGGCAGGATTTTTTTACGGTGGTCAATGATTAGTGTGAAGAAAATGACGGCGGAGACAGGGAGCGAAAATTCGTCCCACCAGCAGGCGAGTCCGCAGAGAAATCCGATGAGGGCGGTGCGTCTGATGAGGGCTGGAGTGGAGGTGAATTCGGAATGTTTGAAATTCAGGGTGAGAAATGCGGCGAGAGCCGAGAGGGCGAGCGTTTCGATGTAGCCGCTGAGAGTGATGGAAACGCGGAAGAAAACGGGAGACAGTACGATCATCAGGCCGGCGATCAGTGCGCAGGCCGGACCGCCCGCATACAGTGCGATGAGTGATGCGGAGAGGGTGAAGAGTGCGAAAAAGAGGATGGGGGAGGTGCGGAGGTGAAGTGTGTCTCTGAAGGCGGCGATATGGTTTACGAGAGCGCCGATGTGAGCGGTGACAGTGTGGCCGCCGCCGTGTGTCTGCCCGTAGAGAAAGATGGGGTGTTCGCCGCGATCCTGGATGTGATATGCCATGATGCCGGCGGCGGACTCGTCGCCGTTGAGGCAGGTGCGGATGCTGGAGGCGACATGGACGCGAGTGGCGATTGCGATAAGGAGAGGTATGAGAAGTGCTGCGATGATTAAAGCGGGCGGGCGTTTTTCTGCTATTGGCGGCATGATGGCGGTGCGACCTCACGGTGGAAAAATGTCAGGGATTATTGTGAATGAAAATGCAGGGAAAAGAAAGGGGGTCAGATGATTTTAGCTCCGAGAGTGCGATTCATCTCCTTGATGGCGAATTCGTGGGCGGCGCGGTCGTTGGAGTCGACGCAGTGGCGGTCGACGATGACGTCGAGGCCGCGCATGCGCGCGTCGCAGCAGGTATAGAGGATGGACGAATTGGTGCGTACGCCGGTAAGCTCGACGGCAGCGGCCTGGACCGAGCGGAGGATGCCTTCGAGATCGGTGTCGTAGAATGCGCTGACAGATGGTTTGAGGATGGTGAAATCGCCTGGTTTCGGACGGAGGTCTTTATGGATTTCTGCGCCTTTGGTGCCACGGACGCAGCAGATGTGGCAATGAGGGGCGAGCGGGGAATCGGTCTGGGCATGTGTCTCGGAAATGTAGATGACGGGGCGCCCGCTTGTCTGGTACTGTACGATTTTTTTCTGGATGAAGGGGATGACGGTCTTGATGGTGTCGCCGACGAAGGCTGAGCCGTCGTTGCATGCGTAGTCATTGAGCATGTCGATCACGCATAGAACGGATCTGGTCATGTGTTGTGTCCTCCACTGGTGGCGGAGAGAGTGGCCGCGTGTCCGGTCATCCGGCGGAGCCGGTGTGCCGGGTGAGGCATGTATGTATATTCAAGGCAGAATTAGTTTTCGGTCGGAAACACTCCGAGGGTCGAGTCGGAGGCTTTCTTTTCCCATTCCTGATAGCGTTTGTCGATGCGTTCCATGATGGCGTCGTCGGAAACTATGTCGTAGAAGGTCATGCGGGTCTTGCGGATTTCCTCGTTGATGATCCTGAAGTATCCGATCGAGCTGATGAGTGTTTTTTCGACACGGGCTTCGACCTTGTTGGAGCCGTTCTGGAGAGCGGCGATGAGTTGTTCGGCGACGAGGTCGGCGTAGCCGCGAGAGACGTAGAAGAGCGCGAGGCGGAGGTGGACGGCGGAGCGGGTGAGTTCGTCGGCTGATTCGAGAGTCTGCCATACGAGTTTCGGGGGTGTGTCGGAGTCGGATTCGCTGATGGCCTGTTCGATCTGGGTGAGGGCTGAGTCGCCTTTTGACGAGCGGAGTATGGGAGCGAAAGTATCATCGAAGGTGGTGGTGAGGAGTTTGCAGAATTGACCGAAGAGACCGGCGGCAGATGAGGTTTTTGCCTCGGTGATGGATGCGGCGGCGGACTGTTCGGCGGCGGGCGGGATGGGGGAGTCGATGGCTGACTTGTCGACCGGAGGGGCGAACGTCATGGCATCGGCGAGATTTTTTTCTTCCATGACTTTGCGGTATT
>CAZQSL010000099.1:0-13615 GCA_964595945.1 uncultured bacterium | reverse complement strand
CAACGCTCTCTTTGAAACCGCAAAAGGCAAAGGCCTGCTCGACGAGATCGAGCGTCATTCCGGGATGAGCCCCGGAATCCATGAGACATGAAGTCAGGAAGGGCTTTCTAATACAGGTGTTGTTCCTAAGTAAACAGCATTGCATTTAGATATCATAAACCAATTCAGCCAGTTCGGTTTTCACAAACATGCAGGTTCGCTTTATAAGCTCGATCATGTCTTCGAGCTCTTTTCTCGGAGATATGTTGTCGATTTCATTCATCAGTCCCATTTCCGCTATTGACATAATGGTTTGGAGCATATTTCCAAGATCATGCATCGCCTTGTGTTTTGCCTGTTCGGCACTCGAAATGACGCTTTTTTGTGAAATGGCGGTTTCGCTTTTCAGTTCTATAAGGTAACCTTCCACAAGCCTCTGAGAAGGAATTGCCCTGCCGACAATGACCGCGTTGCATAGTGTTCCGTCCGCTCGTTTTGTCGTTATGTGCTTGACTGCAAGCGGCTCGTCAACCATTTGTTCCATTTCACTGGTGAGCACTTGTGTCAAGGCGCCCCCCTTGCCGCGCTTCTGGGTGTCGGAAGTAATAAACTGTGAAAAGGCCTGATTGCAGTCAACAATGGATTTTTCTGACAGGGAATAGCGAAAAGTGGGAAAAGCCGTTGTTTCGGGTTCGGATACGCGAAAATCATCAGACATGAATACACCGATCCGGGCAAATATACGGAGCCCAATACTTTTCATGTAAATATAATAACAATGATAGAGTTATATGAGATGTTAGTCAAGTGTGACATGTATCAAAGTGATTCGTTCAGGGGACGAGTTTCCAGAGTTTTTCCTGTGAAAAACTTGTGTAGTATGCAAGCGCTTCGAGTTTTGTGGTGAGATCGACAGAGAGGCAGCGCACTGGTTCTTCGGCAGTAATCGGAGATGGTGCGAAATTGAGTATCGCCTTGATGCCGCATTTTACAAGATTGTCCGCGACTTCCTGAGCCGCCTTGGCCGGCACCGCAACGACTGCCATCTCGATAGCGTTTTCCTTTATGAATCTCTTCATCTTGCTCATGTGTATGATGGCTACGTCACCTTCGGTTTTTCCGACTTTTGCAGGGTCATTGTCAAATAGCGCCTTGACATTGAACCCCCGTTTTTTAAAGCCGGGATAATTGGAAATCGCGACACCGAGATGTCCTGCCCCTACCACGATGATCTGCCATTCGCGATCGAGCCCGAGAATGTATCGAAGTTCCTTGAGGAGATACTTCACGTCATATCCCATGCCGCGTTTGCCGAAATAGCCAAAATATGAGAGGTCTTTTCTGATCTGGGAGGATTTAATACCGAGTTTTTCGCCGAGTTCTTCCGATGAAACCGTGTCTACTCCAGTTTTAGAAAGATCCTCAAGCGCCCTGAAGTAATACGATAGTCTTTCGACTGTTGCTTTGGGAAACTTGTATCTTTCAGTCTCGGCCATGAGCACACCGGTTCATGTGAAAATTTTAACTAATCTTCTATTAAAAAAAGTGATCTTTCGATCACTTTTATTGCCGAAGCCCGGACTTGAACCGGGACGCGATAAGCTCGCACTAGCACCTCAAGCTAGCGTGTCTGCCAAATTCCACCACTCCGGCTTTCATTATGCAACGTCAATTATATGGAATTGCTCTGCGATGTCAACAGTGTATCACTCTTTTTTTGCCATTTATATCTTTCAGCCGTGATTTGAACTGTAATTATCAGATAGTTTGCCATTCGGCTCTGCTTCTGTGGAAATAGAGAAAATATCGTCCGATGTTTTCTCCAGCAGCCGCGAGTTGTTCCATGTCCAGGTACGATTCGGGTTTCTTGTAGCCATTCATCAGGTCGAATTCGAGTCGCAGCGCACCGGTGAAGTACTTTTCATATACGGCTGCGCTTCTGGCGAAAAACATCCCGTCCGATGCCGCCTGTGCTATCGGTACGACTTCCTTTTGGATCGCGGGATCGATCGCCGACGAAATCCGTGAGATGGCCGCTGCTCCTGATAGCTCGTCGAGTGCGCATTCGCCATCCGATATTCTGAGCAACATGACATATTGGTATTTGAGAGGTGTGACGCCTTTTTTTTCGGAACCTGGCGGCACGATGGAAACGGTGTCGACACGAAGGCCGGGATATGCGGTTGCGCGCAGTGAGTCGAGCAGAGCCGCTTCGCCGGGCTGTTCGCCACAGATGGAAAAACGGATTTTTTCGCAACTGCTCGTGTGTCCGGTGGATAGAGGAAATCCGAGGTATGTAACCTTTGGTTTGGGATTGAAGCCTTCGGTAAAATAGATATTGAGTCCTGTGCGGCGAAGCGAGCGGGAGACATGGCGCATGATGTCGAGATGGGACAGAAACCGCGTTTCCCAACATTTCGACAGGCCGATTTCGTAAGTTATTCTATCTGATTCCATGATAAACTATGCCTTACTTTCTGGTGATGTGCAGCCGATGCCGCATGCCACGCATGTGCCATCGAGGCAGTCTGGAGTAGGCGTGGCGGCGAAGGCGCGCTCGCGTTCGCGTCTGAAAAATGCAGTCGAGATGCCTGTGTCGATATGGCTCCAGGGAAGCGGCTCATCGAGGCTGGCGCGCGCGGCGCCATAAGATTCGGCTGTTAGTCCGTTTTCGGCGAGCGCGGAGTCCCAGAGTTCGGGTTTGAATGTTTCGAGCCATCCGTCGAACCTCGCGCCGGCACGCCACGCGCTTTCGATCACTGCGCCGAGGCGTCTGTCGCCACGCGCGAAGACTGATTCGAGGATACTTATGCGGATATCGTGGCAGTCAATCTTGATCGGGTATTTCGAGAGCAGTTGTCTCAGTAGAATCTGTTTACGCAAAAGCTCTTCGCGGCCTTCGAACGCTTCCCACTGAAATGGTGTATGCGACTTGGGCACGAAGCTGGATATGCTCAGGGTGAAATCCATTTTCCCGCGTTTGCCGCCTTTGCGATAGCCTTTTGCTATGAAACATATTTTCTTGACGAGTTCGGCAATGGCTACTACATCTTCATCAGTTTCGCCCGGCAGCCCGATCATGAAATAGAGTTTGATCTTGTGCCAGCCGGCTTCGAATGAATTTTTGACTGCAGTTTCGATGTCGTCGTCGGTTATCCTTTTATTGATAATGTCACGCAGCCTCTGTGTGCCTGCCTCTGGTGCGAGGGTCAGTCCCGTCGCGCGTACTGCCCTGAGACTTGCGCCGATTTCTCCCGTAAAGCTGTCTACCCTTGTCGATGGCACCGACACCGACACCTTGCGCGGAGTGGCATAGCCGCACACTTCCGAGAGCAGCGTAGCAAAGTCGCTGTAGTCCGTCGCGTTGAGTGACAGCAGTGTCATTTCATCACAGCCCATCGATTTGTAGAGGCTCCGTGTCGCGCTGACGATGCGCTCGACTGGCCTCTCTCGCATAGGTCTGTAGATCATGCCCGCCTGACAGTAGCGGCAACCGCGCACACAGCCTCTGAATACTTCGACATTGATGCGGTCATGCACTGCCATAATCGATGGAAGCACGATACTCGCCGGGTAGTACGTATCGGCGAGTTCTGCGGGACAGCTTCGTCTGACAGGCAGCCGTGGAGCGTGGGCCGTGGCGGTAACGAAGGTCATGCCGTCCGAATTGCGACTGATGTCATAAAGAGACGGCACGTAAAACCCCGGAAGCTGCGATAGTGTTTTTAAAAGGTTTTTCTTGCCAAATCCCGCCCTTTTGAAGGAAGAGACGATTTCGAGCATTTGTAGAACTGACTCTTCTGCTTCGCCCACAAAAAAGGCATCGAAAAAATCCGCGACCGGTTCAGGATTGTATGCGGCGACCCCGCCTCCGATCACTATGGGACAGTCTTCTCCACGGTCAGCCGCTCTCAGCGGCATTTCCGCGAGGTCAAGCATCGTAAGCACATTCGTATACGTCATTTCATAAGAAAGCGAAAACCCGATAGCATCGAAATCTCTCAGCCGTGTGAATGTTTCGAGCGAATACAGCGGGACGCCACGAGCACGAAGAGCGGCTTCCATATCGGGCCAGGGGGCGAAACAGCGTTCGCACGATGCCCAGTCGGTGCTGTTGATCAGATGGTAGAGGATCAGAAATCCGGTGTTCGACATGCCGATTTCATAGAGCTCCGGGAAACAGAGGGCGAAACGCACATCCGGGTCGGACTTGACGACGGAATTGAGTTCACCACCAACATAGCGGGCTGGTTTGGCAATCTCGCGGCCGAGCAGCTCCGTTTCAACAATTTCCCTGATTTTCGCAGAATCCATCACGACTCCATAATCCCTGACTCAATGATTGATACGGGATACATTGGCCTGCAGCAGCCTCAAGATAGTGTAGTCCCCGATGCGCAAGATTACAAATCCGCCAATCGCCAACCGCGTGAAATCTCCCGCATCTGTTCAGCGCCGCTAATGTGGATTATAATTCAGGTGCGACCCAGTCGCTGATACTATTATGTAAGAACGCGAGGGCAACATGTTCCCGTCCAATCTACACTTCGGCGAAATACTCGTTATAGTCGTGCTGGCACTTCTGATCTTCGGCCCCAAGAAACTCCCGGAAATCGGCCGATCCATCGGAAAATCCTTCACCGAATTCAAAAAAGGGCTTTCCGGGCAGGTTGAGACCGCCATGCAGTCTCAGGACACAAAAGAAGACAAAAAAGATAGCTGACCCCTACCGCGAAGCCTGTCATATCTTTTTCAGCCATAAACTTTCTCACGCCCAATCCCTCGCCTCCGGATATCCACGATGAAACCATATAAACGCCTGCTGATAATCGGCCTCGATTGCGCCACGCCCGAACTCATCTTCGACCGCTACGCCGATGCCATGCCGCATCTCACCGCACTCCGTGCCAGCTCCACATGGGGTCCGCTGCGCAGCACTATCCCACCCATCACAACCCCCGCCTGGATGTGCATGTTTTCGGGCCGCGATCCCGGACAGCTTGGCATCTACGGATTCCGCAACCGCTCCGACCACTCATACACAGGCCTGCGCATCGCCTCTTCAAAATCTGTCACTGCGCCCCTCCTATGGGACATCGCAGGCAAAGCCGGACTCTCCAGCATCGTTTTCGCCGTCCCGCTGACCTACCCGCCACGCCCCATCAATGGCTCCATGATTTCCTGCTTTCTCACTCCCGGCCCCGATAGCGAATACACGTCTCCTCCCGCACTCAAATCCGAAATCATCGCCACAGCAGGCCGCTATATCGCCGATGTCGAAGGCTTCCGCTCTGACAACAAACACAAACTGCTCGCCGACATCCACGCGATGACAGACAACCACTTCACCATCGCGCGCCATCTCATCGCCACCCGCGACTGGAACGTCTTCGTCATGGTCGAAATGGGGCCCGACCGCATCCACCACGGATTCTGGAAATACTGCGACCCATCTCATCCGAGATTCGTCCCCGGCAACGAATTCGAAAACGCCATGCGTGATTACTACTCCGCACTCGACGCCCACGCTGCCGCACTCATCGCACTCGCCGGCCCAGACACTGCCGTCATGATAGTATCCGACCACGGCGCGCGCCCCATGATCGGTGGCTTCTGCATCAACGAATGGCTCATCCAGAAAGGCTATCTCACACTCCGCCAACGACCCCAGTCGCCCACCCGCATCGAAAAATGCGACATCGACTGGACACGCACAAAAGTCTGGGGCGATGGCGGCTACTATGGCCGCATATTCATCAACCTCGAAGGCCGCGAACCCCAGGGCATCGTCCCCGCCGCCCACTACGAATCATTCCGCGCCGCCCTCGCTGCCGAAATCGAATCCATCCCCGACGAATCAGGCGCATCACTCGGCAACCGAGCCTTCCGTCCTCAGGAAATCTATGGCGACTGCCGCAACATCCCACCTGATCTCATCGTCTACTTCGGCGACCTCGCGTGGCGCTCCGTCGGTAGCGTCGGACACCCATCATGCTACACCCATGAAAACGACACCGGCCCTGACGATGCCAACCACGCACAGCACGGCATATTCACCATACACACTCCCGGCACTCCAGGACTCGGTCACATATCGGGCGCGGACATCCTCGACTGCCTCCCCACAATGTCCGCACTCCTCGGCATCCCCATCCCCGCCGGTCTCGAAGGCCGCAACCTGCTTGACTCTTATCCAAAACCCAAATCCGGCAATAAATAATTCGGTACCCGTTCACGGAGAATAATCAGGCAAGCAGTAAAGGTTGCGGAAGAGCAGCGGCGGAGGCGAGCTCTGGCAGTCCGGCGATGACTTTTATGTCGCGGATGAGATGCGCGTGACATTCATCGCTGCCTTAACGACAAAAACAATAATAACGTAAAACTAATTCCACTCCAATATTGCTCAAACCAAGAGCGGATATTCTTCATTGTAATAACGGCGGAACATCGTGCCGGAAGATTCATTGCTGGAGGTCGTAATATGGCAAGGGCGCGGCTTGCTATGGTGGTTGTGATAATGATGACACTTGTGTACTCCTGCACGGCAAGCGTATTTGCACAGGGCGGCACGGTTACCGTCGGATTACTGTTCGCAGAAGGATACGGTCAGGACGCGCAACTTAAGAAAATGGTTACTGATGTCATTACAAATGTGATAGGAGCTGATGGAGTCGTCGTGAATATGAAGTGGTACACCGATGACGGAGAATTTCTAACCGCAGTAAAAAAAGGAACGTTCGATATCGTGTACGCCAACAAGCATGACTTGCTCCCGATACTGGTAAAAAAACAGAAGTTCACTCCGGTCGTAACGTTTGGAATGTTTGGCGACCGTGAAAATCCGATCTGTCTGTTTGTGCCACGAAGCAAGGCGCAAAGCGGGCTGAATGCCCTGAAAGGCACTGATATTTCCACATATTATTCTCGAGAAGGCTATTTCAACCTTCGTCAGTTTTTTGACGTGAAACCCGATGCGTATTTTTCAAGCGTAGTCCCGCAACATAAAGGCATGGATGCACTGAAGATGCTTATTGAAGGCAAGGTCGGCGCGTCTTTTGTGCTCAAATCAAATTATGAAATGTTGAAAGTCATGAATCCTTCGGAAGCGGCAAAAGTATTTCCGGCCGGGTGCACAAAAGGCTATTACGATCTTCCGATAATGTATTCTTCCAGCCTGTCGCCGGCGTTGACGACCAAGTTGAAAACTCGCCTCAAGACTGTCTTTTCAGAGCCGGAAATGAAGCAGTACCGCAGTCTCATCAGCATGGTAAAACTCAAGGTCGTCGATGTCGGCGCAACTGATTACAAGCCGATCATCAATCTGTATGCGACTGCCGAAAAAGGCGGTTGGGAGAAAGACTATCAGGCATGGTATGCGAAAACACCCTAGATGAAGGCCGCGTTTGAATTGTCAGAAAAATAACTATTGATAGAGAGAGGGCAGAGCATGAAAAAGTTTCTTCTTGCCATTGTACTGATTGCGACAACTGCAGCGTCTGCGTATGCTGCCGGGAACGGTCAAACGGCTCCAGCGCAGCAAAGGATGAAAAACGTGATACTGATAATCGGCGACGGGATGTCGCCTGCGTCGGAGACCGCGCTGTCACGCTATCTCCACGGTGTGGATTTCGCGCTAACCATGAATACGTTCCCTGTCAAAACATATATGACCACTTATGACATCAACACATACAACTGCTTCGCCGCTATCGAAGGCAAACCACTCTATGATCCCGCAACCTTCAATCCTTCAGTCGGGTATTCCATCGAGAAAAGCGGAAGCACACCCTATCCGATAGACTCAAAGGACCGCAAGGCTGTATTCACTTCTGCAACCGAGTGTGGCGGCAAAACCGTGTGGCCGCTCGCGACAGATTCCGCCGCAGCCGCCACTGCAATGGCGACAGGCCAGAAGACCGAACGCGGCAATATCAACTGGCAGGCAGGGGACAAATCCGGTGGCAAAATTGATATCATTCCTGTGCGGCTCCGCGACAAATACGGCATCTCACTCGGCATTATTTCCACCGTTCCGTTCTCACACGCAACCCCCGCCGGATTTGCCTCTCACAACTTGCATCGCGACAATTTCTACACCGGGTATAAAGGCTACACTGGCCCTGGCATCGCCGATGAAATGATACGCGACATCCGCCCCGATCTCGTCATCGCTGGCGGTCACCCTCAGTGGAATAATCCCGACTGGAGCATACTCGATGGCTACATCTCAAAAACGCTCTATAACTATCTCAAAACCGGCGGCGACTACCAGTTTGTCGAACGGCAACAGAGCAAGAACGGCAAAGACGCAATCACTGGCGCCATTGATGCTGGCATTAAGAACGGGAAAAAAACATTCGCACTTTTCGGCGGCAAAGACGGAGCATTCGAACATCCTGTCGCCACAGATACACCTGGCACCCCACGAGTAACTGCTGCCACTATCGAAAACCCACTATTCTCAGATGCCATAGTGCAAGGTGTGCGATATCTTTCAACCAATTCCAATGGTTTCTTCCTGATGGCCGAACAGGGTGACATCGACTGGGCCAATCACGCCAACGACTATGCCTGGCTCATCGGCTCGATGTGGGACCTCGATAATGGAGTTGCCGCTCTTCTCGATTATATCAATCAACCTGGCGACAATCTTTCTCTCGATAACACATTGGTTCTCGTCACTGCAGATCACGCCAATGGCTACCTAAGATTCAGTCCGGACAAGCGTCTTGGTCGCGGCATGCTGCCCCATCAGGTCTGTCCCGGCAATGGCGCGCTATGCACTTATCCGAATGGCGAAATATCATTCGGCTGCGATGACCACACGAATGAACTCGTGTCGCTGTACGCAATCGGCGCCGGCGCAGATGAATTTATCAGGATTTCAGATAGCCGCTATCCTGGGGCCAATATCATCGACAACACTGACATCGCGAAGGTCATCGAAAAGATTATCAACGATTCACATTAGTTGACGATCCGGATACACTATGCTGAATGTCAATACAATGGAAGTAGCCTTGCTTTCATACATCTATCGAATCACTTCGATTATCCGTGACTATTGATATTCTTACTCCACGCCAATATCCAGCTAACACTACAGTCCTAAACTACATATACAGTCCGGACTGACAATCGGACAGAGCTATATATAGGGAGAATGATAATGAGTATCAACAATATTGCCCTCGTGGCACATGACAACCGCAAGCATGACATAACCGAATGGGCCAAGTGGAACTATCCGGTCCTGATCAATAACAACCTGTATTGCACAGGCACAACGGGTCGCCTGATCGAGGAAGCACTCAATCAGAAACTTATCGACGAAAACATCACGGAATGGTCTTTGCCAGATGGCACAGTGAGAGATGCTGTTCGTGTCAACCGATTGAAGTCTGGTCCCCTCGGCGGGGATCAGCAACTTGGCGCGATGATTTCTGAAGGTAAAATCGACATCGTGATTTTTTTCTGGGACCCTATGGAGCCTCATCCACATGATGTTGATGTCAAAGCACTCCTGCGCATAGCCGTCGTATACAACGTACCAATTGCCTGCAACCGCTCCACCGCCGATTTTCTGATCTCGTCGCCACTTCTTAGGACCCACTATCATCCGATCGTCAACGATTTTTCAGGTTATGTTAACAGGGCCGTTCCCGGTGATCGCGAGAATATACCTGCTAACACTCCCGAAATGGCAGCAGCTTCATAGAAAAAACGGCAGGTGGTTTTCCCGGTGTTATCCACATGCGTTGTATCAAACAACGCATGAATCCCGCTCGAAAACACATCTGTCTGTCTCATCATCGTGCTGAATGACTTTAAAATACCGCAACAAAAAAGCGGCTCCTGGAAGCCGCTCCTTTGTTTGAGGTTTTTGAAGTGCTTCTATTTCTATTTGAGTTTCGGGGCCGGCTCATCTACTGCATCCGGCTCGCAGGCAGGCTCTCCGGCGGGTTGCTCTTCAATCTTCGCGGCAGGTGCTTCGGGAGATATGGGCAATGTCTTCTCTTCCTGCGCATGTTCTTCGCGTCACGAGATTTCGAGAGAGAATTCTCCTTTACCGGGTTTCTGTTTCGCTTCGACGATAGCCTCCACATTCGCGGGGATCGCCATTTTCACTGAGTTCGTTCCGTCTTCGACATAAATCTGTCCGGCCTTGAGGCAGTCGGCGAGATGTTCGATGTATCCGGCGCAATTAAACACACCCACAGAAGACCGCAAACCATCCAAAACCACCCCTCACCTCCACCCAACATATTCGTGCCAGACTTAGGGTTTGGAAGAAAATAAACATAGCAAGATTGCGCCGGATTTTTGGCCGTAATCAAGGCGCTTGCGAAGGAGCATACCTAAAGGTATGTAACTGAGCAGGCAACACAGAAGACGGAAAAATAAGACAAGCAAGATGCTAAGGTTATTTTGTGACAAGCCCTTAGACTATCATAGCAGGGCAGGGGCTCCGCTCCCCGCCGGGGCATATCTCGGGATCCAAGCAACATTCGCATTCATCCACGGGCTTACGCCCGTGGGTATCTATTTGCGATTCGCACTGCGGTAGCTGATTATGAGTATAGGGTGTGGTTGGTGAAAGTGCGGAAATGAAAAGGCGGGGTTTGCGGCCCCGCCTTTGTGTTTGCTCGAAGG
Organism: uncultured bacterium; assembly: GCA_964595945.1. Taxonomy (GTDB): domain Bacteria; phylum UBP15; class UBA6099; order UBA6099; family JAJRTR01; genus CAZQSL01. Next base: position 2,983 of record CAZQSL010000099.1, on the reverse strand, counting down.
TGGTCTGAGTCGTGATCACCGTGTGCCCGGTGTGGCAGGTCAGGCATATTCTTTTTTTGTTTTGTCCGATTTTTTCTTGTCGATCTGTGAGGGTGCGTTTTCGTCGACGGGCTCTTCGCCTTCGATGAAGGTGAGCAGTGAAATTTCTTCGCTGCCTTCGACGTGCTGCTCGTCGATGATGCATTTGCGGATGCCCTTTTTGTCGGGTATGTCGAACATGAGGTCGAGCATAAGGTTTTCGAGGATCGAGCGCAGACCGCGCGCGCCGGTCTTGCGCTGCATGGACTTGCGTGCGATGGCTCCGAGGGCGGCGTGTGTGAAGTTGAGTTCGCAGCCGTCGATCTGGAAGAGTTTTTTGTATTGTTTGGTGAGCGAGTTTTTGGGTTCCTGGAGGATGCGGACGAGAGCGGCCTCGTCGAGCGGGTCAAGAGTGGCTACGACCGGGAGGCGGCCGATGAGTTCGGGGATGAGTCCGTAGCGGATGAGGTCTTCAGGGAGTACGCCGCGGAGGATTTCGCCGACGTTGCGGTCTTCCTTGCGTTTCTTTTCGGCGCGGAATCCCATCATCTGGTGGCCTGAGCGAGTGCTGATGATTTCCGTGATGCCGTCGAACGCGCCGCCGCAGATGAAGAGTATGTCGGTGGTGTCGATCTGGATGAAGTCCTGATTGGGGTGTTTGCGGCCACCCTGCGGGGGTACGTTGGCGACGGTGCCTTCGATGATTTTGAGGAGTGCCTGCTGGACGCCTTCGCCGGATACGTCGCGTGTGATGGAGGGATTTTCGGTTTTGCGGGCGATTTTGTCGATTTCGTCGATGTAGATGATGCCGCGGGTGGCTTTTTTGACGTCGTAGTCGGCGTTTTGTATGAGGCGGAGGAGGATGTTTTCGACATCTTCGCCGACGTAGCCGGCCTCGGTGAGTGATGTGGCGTCGGCAATGGCGAAGGGTACGTCGAGGAATCGTGCGAGGGTCTGGGCGAGGAGGGTTTTTCCGACGCCGGTGGGGCCCATGAGCAGGATGTTGCTCTTCTGGATGTCGACATCGTCGCCGGATTCTTTGGCACGGATGCGTTTGTAGTGGTTGTAGACGGCGACGGAGAGGATTTTTTTAGCCTGATCCTGGCCGACGACATAGTTGTTGAGGAAGTCGAGGATTTCGCGGGGTTTTGGCAGGTTTTTCATGTCCATGTCGTTTTCCGCGGAAGGCCGGTAGAGTTCTTCGAGGATGATTTCATTGCAGAGATCAATGCACTCCTCGCAGATGTATACGCCGGGGCCGGCGACGAGTTTTTTGACCTGATCCTGAGTTTTTCCGCAGAATGAGCATCGGAGCTTGCCCTTCTCGTCGTTGATTCTGAACATACTTCCTCCACTTTGTTTCAGATGACTCTGCTGTCATTGTGTTGCCTGTTAACAGTATAACGAGTTGTTGCCGGAAAGCTTATCTTGATTTTGCGCTGATGACTGAGTCGATGATGCCGTAGGTCCTGGCTTCGTCGGATGACATGTAGTAGTCGCGTTCGCAGTCGCGGGCGATGTCGTCGGTTGATTTGCCGGTGTGCTGGGCAAGGATGTCATAGATGGCTGAGCGGGTGCGAAGCATTTCCTTCGCGTGGATTTCGATGTCGGTGGCCTGTCCCTGGAAGCCGCCCCAGGGCTGATGGATCATGATGCGGGCGTTGGGGACTGCGAATCGTTTGTCCTTCGCGCCGCCGGCGAGCAGCACTGCCGCCGCGCTGGCTGCCATGCCGACGCAGATGGTGGAGACGTCGGGCTTGATCAGATGCATGGTGTCATACATTGCGAACATCGAGCTTACGGAGCCGCCGGGGGAGTTGATATAGATGTCGATGTCTTTCGCCGGGTCTTCTTTTTCGAGAAAGAGGAGCTGGGCGATGACAGAATTGGCGACATCGTCGTTGATGGCAGTGCCGATGAATATGATGCGGTCTTTAAGGAGTCTGGAATAGATGTCGTATGAGCGCTCGCCTCGCGAGGTCTGCTCGATGACAAAGGGGATAAGGGTCATTGCGGGATATTCCTCCACTTCCGGGCTGGTTCGCTCCGGATATTTCAATTAACGATCTATTATAATAGTTTTTTCGCAAACAAAAAGCTTATGGCATGTACTTTCTTTATATTTTCCATCAAAAGAGGGTAAAATAGCACAAAAATCGATTATAAGCTGAAATAGTAGTGTCACAGTGGTCTGAAAGGGCCTGAGTTTTATGGATGATCATGTGACTAAGAATACTCGGATTATCCGGATTTCATTCGAGGGGAGGAGAATTCGTAGATGAAGGAGTGCTTTCCAATACACGCATCCACCACTTCTTTTGAAAGATATGCCCGTTGTGGTATTGTATTTCATTGTTCGGTATTACCATACATGGGCGAAGAATCAGAAGCAGTTATTACAATTCTATTTGTTTGACTTGACAGGCACGCAATCCTATCATAATACTTGCAGAAAATACTATACGGCGGTGTATGGATGAAAAGCGACTCGATCAAAAAGGGACTCGAAAAAACCCCGCACAGATCACTTCTGAAAGCGGTTGGACTCACCGATGAGGAAATTTCGCGACCGATCATCGGAATCGTAAACGCAGCCAACGAAATAGTACCTGGTCACATACATCTCGATACATTGGCCGAAGCCGCAAAAGCAGGGGTCAGGATGTCCGGCGGCACGCCGGTGGAATTTCCTGTCATCGGTGTGTGCGACGGTATAGCGATGAATCATCTCGGCATGCACTACTCGCTCGCCAGTCGCGAAGTGATAGCCGATTCTATTGAAGTCATGGCGCGCGCTCACGCATTCGACGCGCTCGTATGCCTGCCTGGCTGCGACAAGATTACGCCAGGCATGCTGCTTGCTATCGCACGGCTCGACATCCCTGCAATCATCGTCACCGGCGGCCCAATGCTGCCCGGCAAATACAGGGACAGAAGCCTCGATCTCATCGATCTCTTCGAAGCA
>CAZQSL010000098.1:0-13988 GCA_964595945.1 uncultured bacterium | reverse complement strand
TCTCGATGGGTACGGATTCCCGTTCACCTTCGATCAGCTTGCCGCCGACGCGCTGGGGTTTATGCCGGAAGGTGTGGTGCCGGACGGCGCGGCCCGGGATAAGTCAGCCGGCGAACTGCTTGGTTTTTTCAGGGCGCGATTCAACGCGTTCATGGAGTCGCTCGGGTTTGCCTATGATGTGGTCAACGCCATAGATTTCGGCAGGTTGCCCAGGGTGAGTGACGCGCGCGAGATAGCGGACGCACTGACAGCCATGAGAAGCGATGAGGGATTTGCCGGACTGCATGAGGTATTCACCCGAATTTCTAATATACTTGCCAAGTCGGCAAAGGGCGGGGGAGGCGATGTGGCAGTCGACGAATCATTGTTTGAAAGCGATGCCGAAAGGGCGCTGCTCGCGGCTGTCATATCGGTATCATCCGGCTGGGCGGCCGGCCGGCCGGCGGTGAAGGATATGATCGCGGGTCTCTTCGCGATCACGAAGCCGGCTACGGAATTTTTCGACGGAGTGCTCGTGATGGCCGAAGACGCTGCCGTACGCGCCAACAGGATCGCGCTGCTCACCCGTGTCCGCTCGCTCTATCTCGAAGTGGCGGACTTCAAGCAGATTGTCTTGAAATAATGAAAAAACCGTCAACGCTCCGGCGTGTGGACGGATGTTATATATGGGAAATAATCAAGTGCTTGACCTGACTCCACGGGGCGGGCGAAAGGAATCCGAAGGATGCCGGCAGATGCCTTGAAAAGTATTATCAGCCTCGTGCTCAATCTTTACGGCTTTGTGCTGCTGGTCCGCATAGTCATGACATGGCTGCCGCCGGACAGTCACAGATCGCCGGTGTTTGACATCATTTTCAAAATCACCGAGCCGCTGCTCGCGCCATGCCGCGAATTGCTCAACGGCCTGCTGCGCCTCATCGGTGTCGACGTGAGAAATCTGCCCATCGATTTTTCGCCCATCCTTGCATATATCGCTCTCGATGTGGTGAAACTCGCGGTTTTCAGCTTGCTGTGAGACCGCTGACAAGTCAGCCCTGAGGGGAAAGACATGAATACATCACCGGTGGAAATCCGCACAAGAGAATTTCGCCAGACACTGCGCGGTGTCGACGGCCGCGAAGTCCGTCAGTTCCTCGAATCCATCGCCGAAGACCTCGAAGCGATGCTGCTCGAAAAGGCGGCTCTGCAGGAAGAGACCAGGGCGCTCAAGGGTGAGCTGGCGAAGTATACCGAGCTCGAAAGCAATATCCAGAAAACCATGCAGATGGCACAGAAAGTGTCGGATGAAATGGTTGAGACCGCCAAAAAACAGGCCGAAATCATCGTCGAAGAATCACGTCTGAAAGGTCAGGAAATCGAAAGGGAATTCGAGCGCATCAAGGCCTCGAAACGCCAGTTTATGCTCGAATATCAGATACTGCTCGAAAAGTCGCTCGAAAATCTCCGCGACGTCATGCAGGGAGAGTCCCGCAGCTGATGGAATTGCCTGTCGTGGAAAGCACGTCGGACGGAGTGGCGTTCGGATTGCGGGTCAGGGCAGGGGCGGGCCGCACGGGCATAAAAGGCGTGCATGACGGATGCCTGAAGATCGATGTGAAAGCGCCGCCGGAAGATGGCCGCGCCAATGCCGAAATTCTAAAAACCGTAGCCGGATGGTTCGGTATTGCGACTGAATGTGTTAAGATTACTGCAGGAGCCACATCGAAAACCAAACGGATCAGACTCACCGGAGTCAGTGACAGCAACGCCGGCGAAGTCTTCCAAAAACTGCTGACATCGACAAAACGGTAAAGAAGGACTAACAGATGGCAAGTCAGGAAGAACTCAAATGCAGCGCTTGCGGCGGCAGACTCGTCGAAGCCGATGACTATATCTTCAGACAGGCAGTCAGGACGGCAGCAGGCACGATCCCCTATGCGGCAGTGATATGCGCTGTGTGGGCGCCGGTGTTTTTCCTCATCCGCCTGATCATCGGCGGGTCGGCAGGCGAAGCCGGCAGCGGGATAGCCATGCTGCTGCTCGGCAAGGTGTTCACAGGCGCGGTCATCGGAGTGCTGATTGGCGCTGCGACGGCTTTTTCGCGCACTGATTTCGGACTGCTGATCGGTGCAGTCATCGGAGTGCTTGGCGGCTTTTTCATCGCGGCCGCCGCAGTGATGCCGCTGAAAGCGGATGCGGCTCACAGGGTCGATGTCGTGCTGGTCTCAGTACTGTCCGGCGTGCTGTGCGTGGCGACCATGATGCTCGCAGAGCGCCGCGCAAAAGCGAAATTTTCGAAATGGATCGGCCCCGAGATCAAGGGCGAGCTATGACTCCGGCATAAAGACCCCGTACATAAACTTCAGTCCCGCCGTCCGGAATAATCCATAAAATAAAAACTGCCGCGCGTCCGCTATCACAAATCTGTTTTGCCATGTCGCGCGACACAAACAGGAGAGCCAGCGATGAAACCTCTCAGGGAAATCACCCCCGAAGTACTCCGGGGCATCAAATACCTTTTCACCGACATAGACGACACGCTCACGACCGATGGGCGGATGCTGCCGCCGGCATTCGAGGCGCTCGCCCGTCTGCGCGAATCCGGCGTTAAGGTAATACCAGTCACGGGCGGTCACGCGGGCGGATGCGAGCATATCGCGCGCATGTGGCCGGTCGATGCGGCAGTCGCCGAAAACGGCGCTGTATATTTCTATTTCAACGAGACCGAAAAACGCATGTATGTGAAATACTGGAAAAGTGAAGAGGATCGGCGTCGCGACCGCGCACGGCTCGATGTGCTCCGCGACGAAATCCTCGCCGCGGTGCCGCGCGCCGTGGTGGCTGTCGACCAGTGCTTCAGGGTCGAAGACCTCGCGATCGACTATGCCTGCGACACCCGCCCGCCTCTCGATACCGAAAGCGTCGAACTCATCAAGTCGATGGCCGCGGCGGCAGGCGCCAACGCTACGGCGAGTTCGATACATGTCAATATCTGGTTCGGCGACTTCAACAAACCCGCCGCCGCCGCGTGGGTCGCCAGAGACCTGTTCGGCGAAGACCTCGATGCCATCATGGCTGAGGCGGCGTATGTCGGGGATTCGACCAACGATGTGGCGATGTTTGCCAAGTTTCCCCTCTCGTTCGGCGTCGCCAATATCAGGCGCTTCGAGGGCTTGCTTTCACATGAGCCGCAGTGGGTGACCGAAGCTCCCGGCAGCCTCGGCTTTGCCGAACTCGCCGCCACTATCGTCGCGTCCAGGAGCAACCTCGACCTGTTCTGAAAGTCCCATCAACCGGATGGATTATATTTGTGCTTCAGTCTGTCATTCTGAACGAAGCAAGAATTTGCCTTTGCCTTTCTCATTTTTCCTGAAAATGATCGCTGTTCTCTGAAATCCCATGTTATGCCGAAATGGACTATGGTGCAGATGGTGTTATGGCGTCATTGCTGTTTTGCGTAATATTTAGGTTTTTCCGTATCATTTTGTATTTAAGGTTTATCTCTTTAAAATCGTTTTCCGAAATAAAGGGGTGCTGGTATTCGGTTATGGAAGAATTTTGGAGAGCGGGATCAAGAGCCGGGGAGATGCGGAAAGTGCGGCAGGCGAGATCGAAGTCGGGAGTGTGGGGGATGGGAGAAAAGCTTGCTGGGACCGGCATGGCGCCGATGGCAGTGATGTCGTCCATGGCGCGGTGGATGTCAGCGGCGGTCTGGGAGGGGTGGCCGCTGAGGATGTAGACTCCGGTCTGGTATGGTGAGAATCCGGCTTCGCGGAGTGCTGCTACGGCTGACTGGAGGTGGCGAAAAGTGACCTTGCCGCCAGTGGCGGATTGGAAGGTTTCGGTGGACGACTCGTATCCGATGCGGAGAGTGGCGAATCCGGCGAGGCGCATTAGAGAGGCGACGCGTGGGGTGATGTATCGTGCGTGGACGGCGTTGGGGAGGTGAAATGCGAGGCCGGGGACGGGATTTCGGGTGATTTTTTCAAAAAGGGGGATGAAAAAATGGGGAGCGTCGTGGAGGAGTGCGTCATCGAGGAATGCGATGTTGCGGGCGTTGTGATGATGGATGAGAGCGTGGAGCCGGTCGTGTGCCTGGTGGAGCGGGAGTCGCTGGAAAGTGGGGTTGATGATATGGGAGGCGCAGTAGGTGCATTTGAAAGGGCATCCGGCCGAAAACCCGATGGATGCGGCTGGCAGGTGAGACTGGAGGTGAAAGGCTGGCGGTGGCGTGTCCGCTAGTGTGGCGGGGCAGTGTATGGAAGTGCCGGTGATCGAAGCGATGGCGGCGGCGGCGTGCTGGTCGAAGGGACCTTTCCAGACAATATCGGCGCCAGAGTGGCGGGTGGCGTGGCCGTGGCATAGCGTGGCGTAGCGGCCGCCGAGGATGATGGGGGTATGAGGGAAATGTTGTTTGATGGCCTCGATGGTGAGAGTGATGCCGTGGTGCCAGTAGGTCATGGTGGAGGTGATGAGGATGACGTCGGGGGCGGGCGTGGCGGTGAGGGCGGTGTGGAGGTCTGCAGCGGAAATGCCGTAGATGCCGAATCGCCGGGGGACGAATGCGAGGGGTTCGGGAGTGGGGATGAGAGTTTTGAGAAATTTGCCTGTGCCGTCGGGATGGGTAGGGATGTGTCGCTGAGAGGGAGATGTGCGGTCGAGGCAGTCGATGAGCGATGTCGTGATGCCGGACTGGTGGAGTATTGCGGCGATCTGCAGGAGAGAGTGCGGGCGCAGCCAGAAGTCGTAGGCTGCGAAGTCGGTGATCCAGGGGTTGATGAGTAGTGCGTGGGGCATGTGTGTGAGAAATCGTCGATGGAAAGTGAGTTGGCGAAGACTTCAGGAAATTATGAGAAGTCTATTTTTTATCTCTGCGGAATCTGGACATGAGGCCGGCGGGCGCCTGAGAGAGGAAATCTTCGCGGACGCGATCGGCTTCGGCGAGGATTTCTTCGGCGAGCTGGAGGTCTTCGAATTCGGGTTGGACGGCAGTGGGCGGGATGGCAGCGGCGGCTTTCTGGAGTTCGGCCCTGGTTTTGAGGTAGAGGGCTTTGTAGCGTTCGAGGTCGAGGCGGGTGCGTTCGAGTTCGTCGGTGAGGCGCAGGGTGAGTTCGTCGTTGCTGGAGGATTGTTTTTGAGCAGAGGTCTGTGGTGGGGAGGGGGCTGTGCCGGTGGGGGAGAGGGGGAGTTGGGAAATGGCCTGTGTGGCAGCCTTTTTGAGGGATTTGTCGAGGAGGCCGAGCATGGTGATGAGTTTTTGTTCGACGATCTTTTCAGTTTTTGCGGGGAGGGCAGAGGTGGCGGTGAAGTTTTTTTCAGAAAGCTGGGCGATGGAGCGGATGAGAGCGGCGTTTTCGCGAGCGAGGGCGATGGATTCCTTGTGTTGTTTCTGGACGACTTCGTTGTAGGAATAGACGAGCTTGCGGATGGCGAGGAGGTCTTCTTCGATGGTGTCGAGGTTTTTGATTTTGCGGGAGGCTTCGCCCTGGCGCATGACTTCGCCGGCGACAGATGTGAGGAGGAATTCGTGTTTGGATGTGGCTGCGGCGAGAGAGTCGATTTTGGAATTTATTGCGGCGGCGGAGTTTTCGAGGGTCTGGATGGTGGTGAGAAATTCTTCGGAGATGAGGGGCTGTTTTTTGCTGGCGGCCTGTTGTTTGATGGACTGGATGTAGAGTTCTTTTTCGTCGACGGAGACATTGACGGGGAAGCGTTTGAGGAGTTCGTCGCCTGTTTCTTCCCAGGAGAGGCGTTTGATTTCGCGGCAGTCGCGGATGAGGGCGAAGATGTCCTTGGCGGACTCGCGGTAGCGGCGGGTGCGGCCGCTGCCGACGTGGGGGATAAATTGCGGGTAGGCATCGCGGTATTTGCGCAGGGTGCTTTCCGGCAGGCCGAGGTAGTCTGCGATCTGTTTGAGTGTGAGGAGTTCTCGTGGCATCGGTCGTGCTCCGGGTGGAGTGGTTGCGCAAATATATATTAGTAATATTACACCTTATGGCAATAGTGCAAGAGTTCTTTTCGCGAAAAGAATGGCACGTGACGCTTGGGGCGGGCGGCAACAACCTGAAAATTCCCCTTGTATTCACAATGGTAGTTATGATAGTTTATCTTAATACATTTTTATTCCCGTGAAGGGAAGAGAAACAGGAGTATCGGGTATGGATTCAAAAAAGAACGTTACGCTGATGCAGATGATTGTGCTGAATGTCATCAATCTCGGCATCACCGGCTTCATCAGCTTCGATGGAGCCGCAATGCCGCTCTACCTGACACAGCAATTCGGTCTGAACAATTCGCAGATAGGCATGCTGCTCGGCATCGGCAAAGTGATGATAGCACTCTCGATGTTTTTCGGGCTTTACTCCGACCTGACATGGTTCAAATGGGGCAAACGCCGGCCGATCATGCTCATCGGCGGACTGCTCTCGGCGCCGCTCATCGCGCTCGTCCCCCACGTCGGCGCCCTGTGGATGCTCATCATCATGATGGTCGTCTACTACTTCGGCGTCCAGTTCGCCGCGATCCCCTACTACGCACTTGTCCCCGAAGTCGTGCCCAATGAAAAACTCGGCACAGCCAACGCATTTTTCAGCATCTTCGGCGGTCTCGGCACAGCCATCGCCTACGCAGTCCTCCTCGGCGTCGTCTACAAAGCCGACAAACCACTGGCATTTCTGATCCTCGGCGTAATGCACCTCGTATGTACCCTCACCACGGTATTTCTCACAAAAGAATACACACCCGAAACGAAACCCGAAAAAGTCAACCGTGTCAAGGCGCTCCTCATGTCCCCGGTGGAAATCTTCAAGGACATGCCTAAATATCCCTCACTCGCCGTCTTTCTTCTCTCCAACCTTTTCTTCTGGATATCACTCGGCGCATTCGTCGTCTTCTTCACAAAATTCATGGAATACTACGTCAACATCCCCGGCACCAAGGCAGCATTTGTCCTCGCCGCCGTCGTCGTCGTCTCCATCGTCTTCGCGGTCCCCGTCGGTGTCATCGGCGACAAGCTCAACCGCAAAATGCTCTGCGCAGTTGGCATGTTCATGATATTCGGCGGCCTCCTGACAGGCTACTTCCTCATCGGCCCCGGCTCGGTCGTATCGGCAAAAGACCTCACAAAAATTTCCGACGTCACACGCCTCGCCGAACAATACGGCATCGACCAGAACGGCGCCACCCTCGACGTCTTCCCCAACACGGCTTTCGACGGCAAAGGCATCGACGTCAACGACGACGGCATGAAAGACAAGAAGGCCGATGTCATGCGCTGGTGCCTCAATGGCGCGCTTGACGCCAAACAATGCGCCACCGCCGTCGCCAAAGTCATACCCACAAGCGACCCGGCCTACAAACCCACCGTCAAATTCTTCGACCTCATGGCAAAAGACATCCAGAAATACACCAACAAAGTCCTCGTCATATCCTTTGTCGTCATCTCATTCACCGCCATCGGCCTCACCGTCTGCTTCCTGATCATGGCCGCCATACTCCCCACCATCATGCCCGAGGAAAAAATGGGACTCTACATCGGATTCAACACCACCGTCACCGGCATCGGCAACCTCATCAGCCTCGTCCTCGCGGGCTTTGTCATGGACCTCACGATGAAGCTCCCCGCACTCGGCTACCGATGGATGTTCGTCCAGGGCGCACTCTTCATGCTCCTCGCCGCCATCACCATCCTCCGCGCACCCTACATCCCCAACGCCAAAGACCCGACCATCTCCGACATCGAAAAAGGCAAAGCCGCACAACCAGCAAAAAAATAACTCTCAGCTACACATAAATCCACATCAACAGAAACTATCGGAGAGCCCCCCCGCAACACCACAAAGGGGGCTCTCTTCACCACCACCCACCCATGATCACACCCACAGGCCTCTTTATAGTATTCGAAGGCATCGACGGCGCCGGAAAGACCACGCAGGTCGCCACACTCGCCGCCACCCTTCGCGCCGCCGGCCACACCGTCCTCGCCACCCGCGAACCCACCAACAGCCCCTGGGGCCAGCAAATCCGCCACATCGCCACCCACGGCCGCCAGGGCATTACACTCGACGACGAACTCGACCTCTTCATCAACGACCGCGCCCACCACGTCACCACCGAAATTCTCCCCGCCCTCGACGCTGGCCACACCGTCATCTGCGACCGCTACTACTACTCTACCATCGCCTATCAGGGCGCACTCGGCGCCGATCCCTCCGCCGTCCGCGCGCGCAACGCCCAATTCCCCACCCCCCACATCGTCTTCTACCTCACCATCACACCCCGGCAATCCCTCGCGCGCATCGCCGCAAACCGCCCCGGCGGCGCCGATGCCGGATTCGAAAAACTCGAATTCCTCACTCGCGTCAAAACCAACTTCGACAACCTCACCGACCCCAACATCATCACCATCGACGCCACACTACCCCCCTCCGAAATCGCCCAAATCATCCACACCGAAATCACCAGACTGCTCAAATAACCCCTCTTCTCTCTGAAGCCCGCCAGCCCCACTCTGCAATGCAAAAAACCATCTCTCACCCATATTTTGATTAGAAAAATTGTTTCTGTAGGTCGGCATCACCAAATCCCACAGCATTTTTCCTGCCCCACCGCCATTCCCACAAAAGAACCTGTTAAAAAGCCACAACCAGCTTTATTCTTTTGCATTTTTTACCCTCCCCCATGTAAAATCAGACAACACCCTCCAAAAGGAGCCGCCCCATGACCACCGAACCCAAAAAGTCCCAATCATCCGATGTATTTCCAGAAATCCTCTACCACTACTGTAGCATGGAAGCCTTCTACGGCATCATCACAAGCCGATGCCTCTGGCTTTCCGATTCTTCTTGCATGAACGATTCACTGGAAAATAAGTGGGTAGATCATAACCTTGAAAATTACTTGTCAGGAATTATTGATGAAGGCGATATGCAGAGGATCGTTAACAACTGTGAAAAATTCGGAAAAAGCGAAGCTCCGTTTATTTTCTGTTTGTCTGAACTGGAAGACAAGTTGAGTCAATGGACAGGGTATGCGCAAGAAGGAGCGGGAGTAGCAATTGGATTTGACACAAATAAGCTCTTAAAACAACTGGATATCAAATCTACCAGATTTGATATGGAAACCGATGATATCTTCTTATCGCCAGTTATCTATGACCCGAACAAACAAAAAGAAATACTCCAGAATTCCTATTCATTTCTCATAAGCAATGGAACTAAGAGGTATCGCGAAATGGCTTTTATGTTTCAAACAATTCCAACCTTAAATCGAGTATTTAAAAATCCAGCATTCGATGAGGAAAAAGAATGGAGGCTTGTTTACATGCCTAAATATTCTTACGACAAACAGATAGATTTAGACCTTACCGAGTCATTATATTTCGCAAGACCCGCCGAAGAAATCTCCTATAGAATATCAAACTCATTCTTGACTGCCTATTTTGAGTTGCCTAACAAAAAAGAAGGAAGAATGCCTTTACCCATCTTGAAAATTCTACTTGGCTCCAAAAATCTATCCGAAGAATTTCAAATTGAAAGATTCTTAAAAGCTAATGGTTATGACTTGTATCCAAGGCCAGAAATTCTCCGTTCAACCGCATCATATCGTTGATTTTCCAAATCCTTTTCTTTCAGGACAATTTCAAAGGTGCGGGGAAGCGAAGTATAATTGAAGCGGTTGAACTACAGGGATGATTTAAAACTTACAAAGTTTTTCGGTAGAGGTTTGGAGACCCCCTTTTTTCAAAAAGGGGGTCTCCATGCTCTTGTCGTGAACGCTTACTATAATTTTCGCATAACGGCATTTCTTTGGGAGAAACCAGGGATTTATCGTGAATTGATTGGACTGCGTGGTATCAGCGTGACATTTTCGTGATCTGCTCGGCCATCTGCATGATATAGATGATCATGCCGATCATGGCCGCGAGCATCGAAAATGCTACCCAGATGAAGACTTTGGTATTCTGTGGAGACGGGCGGAAGAGATTTTTCGAGCTTTTCGAGTTTTCGCGCTGTATCCTGAGCTGCAGCAGTTTGTCGTCGAATTCGGCCATGATGCGCTTCGTTTCGGGCGAAAACAGCGCTGCATCATCGTCAGCCGGAGTGGTGCGGCCGGATTTTTCAGCGGCGGCTCGCGCCTCTATCGCTTCCGGTGACAGCAACTCGCCGCAGTAGGGGCAAAACCTGAATTTCCCTCCGCCGAGTTCCTCGCCGCAATGCGGGCAATATTTGTAATTCGCCGCCTGGCCTGCATCGTCCTGCACGGCCGCCACCTCCGATATTGTAAATTATACGAAAAATTATTTATATTTACCTACCGGAGAAACCTTTTTCGAGAAAAAGGTTTCTCCGCACCTCTTCCCAAAAGCTTTATATGATAAACTTTTCTCCAGGTTACCGTTTCATTATGCTACCCACAGCGGTAGGTAATTTCTACTGATATTCAGTATATACTGTATAAAGCGGAAATTCGCTGATAGAATTTCCATAGTGGCAATACCAGCACACGACAGGTGGACGGACATGACACAAGACAACGCAGACATGCAGGCGCAATTCGAAAATATGATGCGCGGGTATATTCCGACGGAAATACTGTGCGCGGGGCACCAGCTCGGGGTGTTTGCCCGCATAGCGAAAGGCGCGGCCACCGCAGAGGCAGTCGCAGAAGCGCTTGCCGCCGATCTGCGCGGCATGACCACCCTGCTCAATGCCCTCGTAGCGATGGGACTGCTCGCCAAAAGGGCGAAGAAATTTTCACTTGCTCCGATAGCAGCGGCATTTCTCGATCCGGCAAGTGAAAGTTACAAGGGATACATGGTCGATCATGTCATCGCGCTCAAGTCGCGCTGGTCGCATCTCGGCGAGTGTGTGACGACCGGAAGGCCCGCGCCGCGCGAAGCGCCGGCCAGTCGTGAAGAATCCGAGGCGCGCGCCCGGACATTCGCTCTCGCGATGGTGGCATCGGCAAGGGAATCCGCCGCGGAAGTCGCCAGCTCGATCGACTTCACGGGAGTCCGCCGCGTGCTTGACCTCGGCGGCGGCCCGGGGGTTTTTCTCTTTGAAATGCTGCGCCTTGATCCCGGCATGCAGGGCGTGATCATGGATTCGCGCGAAACGCTCAAGACTACTCGTGAACTGATCGGGCAATATGGCATGTCGCGACGCGTCGGCACCATCGAGGGCGACTTCATGGTCGATGATCTCGGCAGCGAAGTCTTTGATCTTGTATTCATGTCCAACATCATCCACATATATTCAGAGGAAGACAACCGCGCGCTGGTGGCAAAAGTCGCCTCCGCGCTCACTCCTGGCGGCCGCGCGGTCGTGCAGGATTTCTTCGTCGACGCGACTGGCGCGGCGCCCGCTCATGCGGCATTCTTCGGCGTCAACATGATCGTCAATACCGATGGCGGCGGCGTCTATCAGACAAAACAGGCCGCCGCGTGGATGAAAGCCGCCGGACTGACCAGAATTTCCACCCTCGATCTCGGCCGCTCGGCACTCGTGACCGGCACAAAACGCAAATGACGCGCCACATCCCGGCGTGTCCCGCAGTTCGGAATACAATTCGCGGAGGCATATAATGGCAGACCCGAAAACCGTGATCAATGCCCGAAGAGCCGAACATCTCATGGCCAGCTTTTCACGCAGAAACATCGAATCCGAATACCACGAAACACCAGCGTCAGCCGTGCAGGCGATCTGCGACTGCATCGCTCCCGGCTCGGTGGTCGGACTCGGCGGCTCGGTGACAATCGTGGAAACCGGACTCGTGGAAGCCCTGCGCCACCTCGACATTACGCTCCTCGACCGCTACCGCGAAGGCCTCTCCTCTGTCGAAATCATGGATATCCGTAAAAAAAGCATGTACGCCGACTGCTTCATATCGAGCTGCAATGCCATCACTCTCGATGGCCGCCTCGTCAACGAAGACAGTTTCGGCAACCGCGTGGCAGCCATGATGTTCGGCCCCGAAAAAGTCATCGTCTTGGCCGGCATGAACAAAGTAGTGCCCAATGTCGACGACGCCATCCGCCGCATCCGCACGGTTGCCGCGCCCCTCAACTGCATACGCTTCGGCATCAATGCCCCATGCTCCATCAGCGGCGTCTGCGACGATGCCAACTGCTTTTCGCCACAGCGGATATGCAATCAGCTCACGATCATCGAAGGCAACATCGTGCCGGGACGCCTCAGGGTCGTACTCGTCAACGCCGACCTCGGATTTTGACACTCAGCGCGATTTCATTCTGATGAAACACTCGATCGAACGGTCATAAGTCCTCTCGGCCTCTGCAGTGAAATAACAGGCCGGCAGTTCGTCGTTTCTCCGGTGATACTCGATACAATCACAGCACACGCCCTTTCGCGAACAGGGCTCATAGGTGCAGTTGCACTTCGACTTGTTACGGCTGACCGAACACGATTTATCCATGCCGCCTCCCTGATATTTTGAGAAATACTGAGATCAGCATAAACCCCTTAACCGCAAAATTCAACTGCCGCCCGCCGCCATCTCCGCGAAAAGCCCGGTTTGACTTTTTTATAATGATAGACCAGAATAACAGGTTAACTATAAGCTACAGAAAAATGCCGGCAAAAAATGACGGCGATCCCCACAGGGAAGGTGCAAAACACGATGACGGAAATGACAACTCTTACAAACCACAAAGGTGTGCTCAAGTGGGTGCAGCAAATGTCCGCCATGTGCAAACCCGATGAGATCGTATGGCTCGACGGGTCCGAGGAAGAAAGAAAACGCCTCGAAAAACTCGCCGTCAAAACAGGCGAAATCCTGCCGCTCGATCAAAACAAATGGCCCGGCTGCTACTATCACCGCACAGCCGAAAACGATGTCGCACGCACTGAACACCTCACGTTTATTTGCACATCGGCCAAAGAAGACGCCGGCCCCAACAACAACTGGATGTCACCCGAGGCCGCCTACGCAATGGGCAAGGAATTGTTCTCCGGCTGCATGCGCGGCCGCGCCATGTACATTATCCCCTTCTCGATGGGCCCCATCGGCTCCCCATTCAGCAAGATCGGCGTACAGATCACCGACAGTATCTACGTCGTCCTCAACATGCGCATCATGACCCGCATGAGCAAGGAAGTCTATGACGTGCTCGGCTCCGATGGCGAATTCACAAAATGCCTTCACAGCGTAGCGCAACGCGATCTCGAAAAACGCCGCATCCTCCACTTCCCCGAAGACAACGCCATCTGGAGCGTCAACTCCGGCTATGGCGGCAATGTCCTCCTCGGCAAAAAATGCCTCTCGCTCCGCATCGGCAGCTACATGGCCCAGCAGGAAGGCTGGCTCGCCGAGCACATGCTCATCATGGGCATCGAAGTCCCCGATGGCACCATCACATACATCGCCGCGGCATTCCCCAGCTCATGCGGCAAGACCAACCTCGCGATGCTCATCCCGCCCGAAGGCCTCAAGGCAAAAGGTTACAGGATTTGGACAGTCGGCGACGACATCGCCTGGATGCGCATCGACACCGACGGCCGCCTCTGGGCCGTCAATCCCGAAAAAGGATTCTTCGGCGTCGCCCCGGGCACCAACTCGCAAACCAACCCCATCGCTGTCGCCACGTGCAAAAAGAATACAATCTTCACCAACGTCCTCCTCACCAAAGACAAAAGCGTCTGGTGGGAGCGTGGCGACGAAGAGCCTCCCGCCACAGGCGGAGTCAACTGGCAGGGCAAACCCTGGACTCCCGGCATGGTCGACGAAAAGGGCGAAAAAGTCTACGGTGCTCATCCCAACAGCCGCTTTACGGCGCCCATCAGTCAGTGCCCCACAGCCTCGCGCCGCATCGAGCACCACCACGGAGTACCCATCTCCGCCATTATCTTCGGCGGCCGCCGGCCACGCGTCGCCCCACTTGTCTACGAAGCCTTCGACTGGCAGCACGGCGTCTACATGGGCGCCACCCTTGCCTCCGAACGCACCGCCGCCCAAGTCGGCAAACTCGGCGAAGTCCGCCGTGATCCCAT
>CAZQSL010000097.1:0-14423 GCA_964595945.1 uncultured bacterium | reverse complement strand
GGATGCCGTACCAGATGACAGCGAAGGGGACTTCCGGCTGCTGGGCGTCAGCGCGAGGGTCGCCGCAGGAGGCGGGGGAAAATTCCGGAGTGTAGCGTGTGGTTGCCACAAACGATGCGAGGTAGCCGCCGGCGGACATGCCGAGTATGCCGGTGCGGGCCGGGTCGACGCCGAATTCGTCCGCGCGTGAGCGGAACCACTTTACGGCGCATTTGACATCGTGGACATTGTTGGGGAAAACGCCGCCGTCCTGCGTGAGACGGTAGTTGATCGAAAAGACGGCATAGCCGTGATCGGCAAGGTACTGGGCGAGGCGCGCGGCGTTGGGTTGCGCCTTGTCACCCTGTACGAATCCGCCGCCGTGGACGAGCACCAGTGCGGGAGCTGGCGAGGCCGCGTCGGCGGGAGGATAGAAATCGCCCATGAGCCTGTAGCCGTCGAATGTGCCATAGAGGATGTCTGACTGGACGGGCGGGGATGTGGCAGCGGTTTTCGAGGCGATCGTTGCTGTGATGATGAGCGCGGCGAGCATGGCGCGGACGAGGGGGTTGCGGGCTTTTGCGGGCACTGTGTTTCTCCTTTGCAGTGCGTGCGCGGGCGGCACACTTTTCGCGTATTATACACTGAAATAGAGAATGGATACACCTGAAATGATCGATCGTGAAAAAACTTGTAAGTTGATTGTTTGGAGACAAGGCACTATAAGTTATGGATATATGTGATGATAAACGCTGGTTTTGAAAGTGAAACTATGGTGAAAAAAATCAATATGCCTTTAGTTGTGACAGCGGTGGCAGTCACGGTTGGAGCTCCCGTGTATGCGGCGGGCGGCGAGTCGGCGGCGGCACTCGCTCTCAAGCCGTGGAGCGTGCTGCCTTTTGCCGGTATCCTGCTGTCGCTTGCGGTGATACCTCTCTTTGCCGGTGAGTGGTGGGAACACAATTTCCCGAAGGTCGCCGCCTTTTGGGGTGTGCCGGTGGGGATATGGCTGCTGACTTATGAGCCGGTATGGGTGATGCACACGGTGCTGGAGTACATAGGATTCATAGCACTGCTCGGATCGCTTTTTGTCATTTCCGGCGGTATCTATGTGAAAGGGCGGCTGCAAGGCACGCCGCTGCTCAATGTGACATTTCTGGCGATCGGCGCGGTACTCGCTAATCTGATCGGCACTACCGGCGCTTCGATGATACTCGTGCGGCCGCTCATCAGGGCCAATTCCAACCGCCTGCACAAGGTGCATATCGTCGTATTTCTGATATTTCTCGTCAGCAATGTAGGCGGGTGTCTGACGCCGCTCGGCGATCCGCCGCTGTTTCTCGGGCTTTTGCGAGGCGTTCCGTTTTTCTGGACGATGCAGCTCTTTCCGGAATGGCTCGTGATGACCATTGGACTGCTCGGCATTTTCTACCTTGTCGATCTGCACTATTTCCACAACAAGGAAGAGCAGACGGAAAAGGTGCCGAACGAAAAGATCGTGATCGATGGCAAGATCAATTTTGCATTTCTCACCGGAGTGCTTGGCGCGGTGCTGCTATACTCGTTTCTGCCGAAAGGACTCGGCTACTGGCGCGAAGCGATACAGGTCGGCATCATGCTGACGATGGCTGCCCTGTCCTACAGGATCACCCCGGCGATCGTGCATCAGGAAAACGAATTCAAGTGGCATCCGATCAAGGAAGTTGCGATACTTTTCGCCGCGATATTCATCTGCATGATCCCCGCGCTGGAAATACTGCACTACCGGGGGAAAGCGTTCGGAGTGACGGAGCCGTGGCAGTTTTTCTGGGCGACGGGCATCCTGTCGAGCTTCCTCGACAACGCGCCGACATATCTGACATTCATGTCGCTCGGCATATCAATCAGCGAGGGCGGCAGCAACCTGCTGCATCTCTTCGGTGGCCCGATCGCTCCGGAAATCCTCCGCGCGGTTTCGCTCGGCGCGGTTTTTATGGGCGCCAATACCTATATCGGCAACGGCCCCAATTTCATGGTGAAATCCATCGCCGAACACTCGGGTATAAAAATGCCGTCATTTTTCGGCTACATGGCATGGTCGGTGACCATTTTGTTCCCGCTGTTTTTCGTGATTACCTTTATTTTTATGAGATAGAGTCCGTCACGAACTGGCAATGGTGCCGTAACCCGGGATACTTAGCACAAAAAGAGCAATATTCGCTGATTTGTCGGTATTATTTCCTGATACGCGCCGAAAATTCCACTTTTTTAAGCGAACTCCCGTTTCGGACGTGCAAAATCCGCCTTTTTTTGGTAGAATTTAGCACGCGCGTGCGACATTGTGCGGTTATCACCGCGTAATTCGACTGCAAGGCTATAATTGCAGTCCAATGACAGCAGCGCGAGTTTTACATCAATGATTGTGAGTGCGATGGCAAAAAAAACCGAGAAAAAAACAGCGACAACGGCAGCGAAACCCTGGGGCGGACGCTTCGATCAGCCCACAGACGCGGCTGTGGAGAAATTTTCCGCATCCGTCCACTACGACTGCGAGCTTGCCCTTTTCGACATCCGCCAGAGTATCGCCCATGCCGGGATGCTCGCGCAGTGCGGTATAATTTCCGCTGAGGATTTCAAAGCGATCAAAACGGGGCTTGAAACGATCCGCGATGAGGTCGCCGGCGGCACATTTGTTTTCAGCGAAAAGCTCGAAGATGTCCACATGAACATAGAGACGAGGCTCGCGACGCTCATCGGCGCTCCGGCCGGGAGGCTGCATACCGCCCGCAGCCGCAACGATCAGGTTGTAACTGATCTCAAGTTGTATCTGCGCGACGCCGCCAGCCGCATCATCGAGGCCATACGGGACGTGCAGTCGGCGCTTGTCGTGCAGGCGGAAGACCATGCCGCTACCGTCATGCCCGGCTATACTCATTTCCAGCGCGCACAGCCCGTGACTCTCGGGCATCATCTCATGGCTTACTTTTTTATGCTTGACCGCGATGCCGGCAGATTTGCCGACTGCGCTGACAGGCTCAATACCCTGCCGCTCGGTGCGGGCGCTCTCGCTGGCACTGCGCTGCCGACCGATCCTCGCATCGTGGCCGCCGAACTCGGCTTTCGCTGCGTGTGCGACAACAGTATGGACGCGGTCGCCGATCGCGACTTTGCCATCGAATTTCTCTCGGCATGTACGATTGCCATGAACCACCTTGGCCGCGCGTGTGAGGAATTCGTGATCTGGATGTCATCGGAGTTCCGATTCGTGGATTTCCCCGACGCGCTCTGCACGGGCAGCAGTATCATGCCGCAGAAGAAAAATCCGGATGTAGCGGAACTCATCAGGGGCAAAAACGGCCGCGTGACGGGTTCGCTGATTTCACTGATTGTCACCCTCAAGGGATTGCCGCTCACATACAACCGCGACTTGCAGGAAGACAAGGAGCCGATATTCGACGCAGTGCGCACCGTGCTGTCGTCGCTCGATCTGTTCGCGCGGCTCGTCGAAGGGGCGCGATTTGACAAAAAGCGCCTGCTCGGCGCCACCCGTGACGGGTTTCTGACTGCTGTCGACATAACCGATTACCTCGTGCGGCGCGGACTTCCTTTCAGGGAAACGCATCATATCGTCGGCAGGCTTGTCAAAAAATGTGTCGACGAAAACCGTCTTTTCGATGAGCTTTCGCTGGACGAATTCAGAGCTGAGTCCGAACTGTTCGACACGGATATTTACGATGTACTTTCGCCAGCGGGCGCCGTGACGCGCAGAGCGACTCCGGGCGCGGCATCGCCCAGGGAAGTCATGAGACAGGTCGGCAAGGCAAAAAGAATACTCGCCAGGAAAAAGTGACCGATGAATTATCTGGGCAGCTATTTCAATGTTTTCACCTCGCTGTCCCCTCTGGGGGTGGTGAAGGCCGCCGTTGAAATAGGCATCATTGGTATCGCGATCTATCACCTGCTCGTATTTCTGCAGAAATCGCGCGCCGGCGCGATCATGCGCGGCATGTCGATTTTGCTCGCGTTTGCGTTCGCTTGCTACCTGCTCAGGCTTGAGACGGTCTTTTTCATACTCAAGGGGCTTGGCGCGGCGATGCTTGTCGTCGTGCCTATCGTGTTCCAGCCCGAACTTCGCCGCGCTCTCGAACACATGGGGCAGAAGAGCATGTGGCAAAAACGGTTCGGAGGTCTCGAAAAAGAGCAGATCATAAGACTCATTCACGCGCTTGTCGTCACTCTCGAAGACCTCGCTATCGTCAAGATGGGCGCTCTGATCGTCGTCGAACAGGAAACGCCGCTCGATGATCACACGCGCTCGGGCACGCCGCTCGACTCACTGCTGACGCCAGAACTTCTCAAGACGATTTTCTTCCCACATACATTTCTGCATGACGGAGCGACGCTCGTGCGCGGCAACAGGATCATGGCCGCGGGGTGTTTCCTGCCTCTGTCCGACAATCCCACCCTGCCGCAGGAAGTCGGCTCTCGACACCGAGCCGCACTCGGTATCACTGAAGTCTCAGACGCCGTGGCTCTCATCGTTTCCGAAGAAACCGGCCACATCTCGCTCGCTCACAACGGCAAGCTCATCAAAGACATCAAACCCGACGCGCTCCGCGAACTTCTCTACTCCATCTGCTTCCCGCAGAGCGCCACGTACTCATCTATGATCAGGGACAAAAAATGAGGTCACTATTCCTCAACAACTACAAGGTGAAAATCGTTGCGGTCTTCCTCGCGACGCTTGTCTGGTGGGTCATAAATTCGCAGCACCAGCCACGCACCCGTGATGAAATCAGCGTGCCCATTTCATGCGAAAAGCTCGATCCACGCTATCGCTGCAAGGTCGATCCCAACGAAATGGCCATCACCGTGCAGGGCTCGGCCGCCGAGCTCAAACAGATCGACACTTCGTCCATCCAGGCACGCATCGACCTGCGCGGCAAGGGCGCCGGCGAGTACCGGCTGCCCATTAAAATCTACAATCGCACCGGACTCACCATCGCTTCCCGCAGGCTTTATGCCCAGGTCACCGTGCGCGAACTCGGCTCGATGAAGATGCCAGTGCGCGTGATCTTCGAGTCGGATCTGCCTCAGGGATCATTCCGCACTGTCTCCGACCCTGCCCAGGTCACCGTGTCAGGTGACAGGAAACGCCTTGACAGGGTCTCGCATGTCACCGCAAGGATTTTCGACAAGGCCACTGGCAAATCCCTCTCCAGAAATGCCAGGCTAATCGTGACCGACAGAAATGGCGACAGTGTCACCGGTGTCAGGATCGTCCCTGAGACGGTCGCCGTGACCATCACGCTGATGGAAAAGGTTGACAAGCCTGTACCCGTGAAACCCGATGTGACCGGCGGCGAAATGCCCAACGTAGCTTTCGATGTTTTTCCGCAGACTGTCACACTGACCGGCGCGCCCGATGATCTCGCCACTATCGACAGCGTATCTACCGAAAAATACGCGATCGAAAAATGTCCGGCTTCCGGCGTGGCGGAGGTAGCTCTCAGAGTCCCGCAAGGCGTCACTCCATCGAGTTCGCGGGTCACCATCACCTGCCGCACAAACACACCAGCCAATGACTCGAAGCAGCAGAAAAACGCACTCGATGTCCCGGTCACCATACTCAACCTCTGCCGCGACTGCCGCCTCGAATCGGTAACACCCCAAAGCGTACGCATCAAAATCACATCGGACACGCAGGGCGATCTCACCGCCGACGATTTTACGGCGATCATAGACGCTCTCCAGCTCAGCCCTGGCGTCCACACGGTCAAACCTGTCGTCAAGTCGCTCACGTCTTCAGGTGGCAACATCAGGATCGACTTCTCCCCACAGCAGATAAGACTCGTCATCGACAGCAAATGATGCTCGGTGACGCTACATCTCAGAGGTGAAAATGCAAAAGGCAAAATTCGGAACAGACGGCATCAGAGGTCAGGCCAACATGGAACTCACGGCGGAGATATCACTCCTCGTGGGCAAAAGCGCGGCCTATCA
Organism: uncultured bacterium; assembly: GCA_964595945.1. Lineage (GTDB taxonomy): Bacteria > UBP15 > UBA6099 > UBA6099 > JAJRTR01 > CAZQSL01. The sequence continues at coordinate 8,462 of CAZQSL010000097.1, read as the reverse complement.
CCTCTGCAACAGCAAAACGAAAAAACGCGGACGCGTGCTCATCGGCAAAGACACCCGCCTCTCGGGCGACATGATCGAAGCCGCCATCATAGCTGGCGTATGCTCGACCGGCGCGGAAGCATGGCGCATCGGCATCGCCCCCACTCCCTGCCTCGCCTATATGACCAACGCACTCAACTGTGACTGCGGCATCATGATATCCGCCTCACACAATCCCGTCGAAGACAACGGCATCAAAATCTTCTCTTCTTCGGGCTACAAGCTCGAAGATGCCGACGAAAAGGCCATCGAAGTCATTATGAACAACGGCGCCAACTGTATCCACTGCGTCCCGGGCGACAGAGTCGGGTGCTCGGTCGACAAAACCAAGGAAACATCGGCCTACGTTTCATTTATTAAAAGATTCCTCCGCGGCGTCTTTTTCGAGTCGCCCATCGTGATCGACTGCGCCAACGGAGCAGGCTCACGCATCGCCAAACGCATCTTCGCCGATGTCGCCGACGAAGTCATTTTCATCAACAGCGACGAAGACGGCAGAAAGATCAACGTCAACTGCGGCTCGACGAAACCAGCCATCCTCCGCGAAAAAGTGCTTCGCCACAAAGCCGTCCTCGGCGTCGCTTTCGACGGCGATGCCGACCGCGCGATCTTCATCGACGAAAAGGGCCAGATTATCGACGGCGACCAGATCATGCTCCTCTGCGCGCGACACATGAAAAAGGAAAACAAGCTTTCCGGCGATACCGTCGTCGCTACCGTCATGAGCAATATGGGATTCGAAAAAGCACTCGCGGAATTCGACACAAAAATGATCCGCGCACAAGTCGGCGACAAATACGTCCTGCGCGACATGCAGGCAGGCGGCTATGTGCTCGGCGGCGAACAGTCAGGCCATATCATATTCCTCAATCACGCCACAACCGGCGACGGACTTCTCACGGCAGCGCAGGCCATGCGCGTCACCGCGCTCGAAGGCCACCCATTTTCGGAACTCACCGCCATGAAACGCTCCGCTCAGTTCCTCAAAAACGTTCGCGTCCCCGACAAGGAGTCCTTCTACGCAAGCCAGGAGATACAGGACAAGGTGGCCGATGTCGAAAAACGTCTCGGAGATCAGGGCCGTGTAGTCGTGCGCCCCTCAGGCACAGAGCCACTCATCCGCGTCATGGTCGAAACATGGGACGAATCAGTCGCCGAATCTTCAACCGACGAAATCATCTCCGAAGTCAAAAGGGTATTCAACATCGAGTAATGTTGCCCAGGCTCATCACTATGGAGTGTATAACAATGAAGGTACATCACACCGCAAAAACACAGCCCGCCTCGCGACTTATCCCCGCGGCGCTCATCTCATTCTGTCTGCTGCTCTCAGCCACTGCCGCCAGCGCCGCGAGCTTTGCCCCGCCAAAATTGAAGACTGACAACATACGCGCCGATTATATCGTCATCACCCCCGCCGCATTCGTCGACACACTCCAGCCGCTTCTCGACCACAGGAGCAACGACGGACTCGCCATCGCAGTAGCCACCACCGAAAGCATCTACGACGAATTTTCTCTCTGGGGCACAGGCGCGGAAACGATCCGCGCGTTCGTCTCCTATGCGTGGCATCACTGGAAAAGTCCTGCGCCATCATATCTCCTCATCGTCGGCGACGCACCGGCCCCAGGCGCCACGACGACGCTGCCTCTCACTGTCCCCACCGGTATCCTGCCCTCCATATATAAGGAAAACGCCGACGACATCATCGCCTCCGACTCATGGCTCGCAGAAGTCGACGGCGACGGCATACCCGATCTCGCCACTGGCCGCCTCCCCGCCGACAACACCGGCGAGCTCTCGCAGATGATCGCTAAAACCATCGCCTACGAAACCGAAACGCCGCTCGGCCTCTGGAAAAGCCGCACTTCTTTCTTCGCCAGCACAGGCGGATTCGGCACGATCGATCAGGAAATCGAAAAACTCTTCAAGATGATGGTCCGCACCAACATCGGCCCGATGTACAATCTCAACATGACCTATGCCAACATCAAAATGCCATATTTTTACACCCCCGAAAAATTCAACGACAAGGTCATCGAACGCTTCAACGAAGGCTCCCTCCTCATGACCTATATCGGCCATGGTCTCACCACAAAATTCGATAGCGTAAAATTCGAGGGCAAAAAATACCCCATCATCACCATGGACGATGTCGCCCGCATCGACTCCCAGGGCCGCATGCCCATCCTCACCGTCATTGCATGCCTCGTCGGCAATTATGACTATCCCGGCCAGGACAGCATCGGCGAGGCTCTCTACAAAAATCCGAAAGGCCCCTCAGCCGTCATCGCCGCTTCGGTAATATCTCAGCCATATCCCAACGCGGTACTTGCCAAAACCTTCTCCGCGGCTGTCCTCAAGGAACGGGTGCCCACTGTCGGCATTGCACTCCTCACGGCCAAACACAATGTCGTAGCCGGCGAACTCGACGCTGAACGCCGCATGATCGACAGATTCGGCCGTGTTATCTATACCGTCCGTGACATGGTTTCTCACAACTGGGAAACCATCTACATGTACAATCTCATGGGTGATCCGGCAATGAAAATCGCCCTTCCGAAAGATACTCTCACCGTCTTTGCCCCAGCGTCCGCAAAAGCCGGCGCCACCATAAAAGTCAAGGGATTCGTCCCTGGCGGGGTATCGGGCGAGGCTTATGTTTCATTCGAGTGTTTCCCCGGGGATGTCATTTACCCCATTGCTCCCATCAAGGAACTCAAGGGCGAAGCACTCTATTCGGCAATCGAGCAGAATTACGCAAACGCCAATAACAAAGTCGCGTGGGAACGCATCGTCGGGGTAAAGGACGGCGAATTTTCATTCGAGGCAAAAGTGCCCGATCTGAAAAGCGGAGAATATTACATCCGGGCGTACGCGACTACTGCTGACGGCAGCGATGCGCTCGGAGCGACTGCAATCAAGGTGGAAAATGAAAAACCAGTGGCAGCCCCGTCAGAAAAATAGATCTGCCCATACCAACTATCGAGGTCAGCACATGGCTAAAATCACGGGATGCGTAGTTTTTACGGCAGACGTTGCCAGCAATGTACAGAATGACGGTCTCGGAGAAAAAATCACGCACTGGCTCCAGACAAATCCCTTCGCTACGATCGAGGACAAGATTGTCACGCAGAGTGACAGCTTCATCAGTGTAGTACTGTTTTTTGGAGGCCCGGCGGGCAAGGTCAATCCGCTGGATATGTAAATGAAGATTATCCATGATTTTCATCTGCACACAAATGTCACTGACGACTGTGAGCAGACGCTTGCCGAAGTCGCCGAAAAGGCGGTCCAAAACGGTCTGGCCGAAATTTGCATCACCAATCATTATATCATCGGCGCCAGGGGCTTCTGCGTCACGCCCGAAGAGATAGAGCAGCTATTCATCGAGGCTGAAGAAATAATGTCGCGCACCGGGCTTGCCGTTCGCATCGGACTCGAAGCAGACTATATCCCCGGACGCGAAAAACAGCTTGAGCATTTTCTCGCGTCCTTCGATTTCGATTTCGTCATCGGCGCTTGCCACAATATCGACGGGCTCGGCGTCGCGCTCGAAGAAACGGCGATGGAGCTTTTCGCGAAATATGACGCGCTGACGTGCTATCGAAAAAGTCTCGAAAACTATCTGCCGGCGGCTGAGTCGGGCATGTTTGACTCGCTTGCTCATCTTGACATCATCCGCAAGTATGCTTCAGGCCATTTCGGTGCTGTGCCGTTCGATCATTATGCCGATCTTGTCGACCGGATCGCCGGCGCAATGCTTGCGAGTGGCACGGGATTCGAACTCAACTGCCGCGGCTATGATCACTCGTGTGCTGAGCATTATCCCACGGTGGCGATACTCGAACTGCTACGGGACAGAGGCGTCAAAACCGTGACGATCGGCTCGGACGCGCACTGTCCTGATCATGTAGGCCTGTATCTCGACCGGGGTGCTGAAGCACTTAACAGCCTCGGTTTTGACAGTTATACGGTATTTCGCAAGCGGTTGCCTTACCGGATCGCGCTACTGGAGCATGCTGCCGCAAGTTGAGTGGTGATCACTGCATTTTTCGAGTGGCGGCGATGTCCTTGATGCGTGTTTCGGCGCATGAGGCGTTTTTGAAGATTTCTCCGATGGTGGCACACCCTTCCATGTCGTCACAGTGCCCGCAGTCTGATAGTGTTTTGCCAGTTGCGCATTTTTTTACCTCGCACATGCTTTCGCAGTAGGCGGATTTCCGGCCGTCGCCCTTGCATCCTTCGCACCAGACGTGTTCTGACTTGATGTCCGCGCTGAACATCTGTGACCATTCGGCGGCTACTTCCGCGATTTTGCCGGCGTCATTTGCCACAGTCGCCGTGTAGGCCGGGCACTCGGCGCAGTCGAGTCCGCAGTATCCCATCATTGTTGCTTCTCCTGACATATCATACCTCCAAAGTGAAAACAGTAATTAAATACAGTGTACAACATTACAGACACAATGCAATGGGGATGCGAAAAAAAGATTGACTATCGGCGTTGTCCATGTGCGTGGTAAGGAAATGCTGCTGGAATGGCTGAAAGATGTCAGGGTCTGAGCCAGAATCCTGTTGCGGAAGTGCTTGACGGGTGGAGGATATATCCGATGCGGGCGAGTTCCTGGTCGAATGAATGGGTGAAGTGTGCGTTGGAAGCGAGGTGCATGGGATGAGTGTCGTCGGTGGTGAAAGAAGGTTTTGCGATGAGAAAGCCGCCGGGCTGGATATGCTGAAAGAAGATTTCGCAGAAGTGTATCGGGTCGGGGAGATGTTCGAGGACATCGAGAGCGATGATGATGTTGTAAGTGCCGTCGATGTGAGGGGAAAGGGGATTGGTGGATTTGTGGACAGGGATGGAAAGGCTGCGGCGGGCGAAACGCCATGCGGCGAAGTCGAGGGTCTTGCCCGGTACGTCGCAGTATTCGATGTCGTGTCCGCTTTGTGCGAGTCTTATGGAAATGTCGCCATTGCCGCCGCCGAAATCGAGTGTGCGTCCGCCGATGGCGCGGCACCAGTCGATAACGGCCTGAGACATGGGAGGATATGAGGGACTGAGTGCGTGATAGAGGCAGAGTTCGTACAGATAGCCGTCGGTTTCGCAATACCATTTGTGGATTTCTTCGGGGGTTGAGGGGGATGCCTGATGCCATGATGCGGCGAGGGTTTCCGGTGCGTTGTACATAGTGGCTACGATGTCACGGATGCTTACGCCGAGGAAGTCCGAGAGTTCTTCTGCGGAGGGCATGATTTTCATGGCGTAGTCGAATGTTTGATTGCTTCTGTCTACATAGGGGAGGATAAGTTTTTCCGCGTTCTTGTAGGTGAGATCGCCGTCTTTTGTTGTCAGAAGGGAAACGAAGGACCTGGAGGTGCCGCGGAATGCCGTCCTTATGTCGTCGAGCCATTCGGGGTACAGTTGGGCAAGGTTTTGCACGAAGGGCGAAAGGGTGTCCTGGCCGAAAAAGAGGTGGAAATTTGGAGCGGAGAGCATTTCTGAGAGGTCGTTTTCGGAGAGAACCCAATAGAGGAGTTCGAGGTATATTTCGAAGACATAGAGGTGTTGGCGGCGGGAGGCCGATGTGCGCCATGCGGCAAGAAGCCGGTCGCCCGAGCCGAATCCGAGGAAAGCCAATTTGCAGAAATCTCCGGTGGAGCAGGCCCAGCTCTGGGCGTGCTCCATGTCGAAGGGAGGGATGTATGCGAGTACGAGATCAGTTATCTTGCCAGCGGCATCGAATATGCCTGCTGCGGTGAGGCGTGCGGCGCTTTCTGCCGATGCGGGGGAGCCGCTTGTGAGAGCTTCGATGTTTTTTTTCAGTATGCCGTCCATTGCGAAGGTCAGCTTTGTTCGATGCGGCGATAGATCGCGTCGCGCACGGCCTGAAATTCTGCGGGAAGGGGGACTGGCAGATTGGCGTGCCGGGGGGTGACGCCATCGATTCGGCCTTCGTGGTAGGCGATCTTGAATTCCGGGAACTTCAGGCCGTTGGCCGTGGAGATGACAACCGTCTTGGCGGCGGGGTCGATGGCTTTTCGTTCGAGGAGTTTGATGAGGACGGCGAGTGCTACACCGGTGTGGGGGCAGGTGAAGAGTCCGGTTTTGTCGGCCATGGCGGCTGCGTTGGCGAGTTCGTTTTCGTCGGCCTGTTCGACAATGCCGTTGAACTGGCGGAGGGTGGCGATGGCTTTGTTGCGGCTGACGGGGTCGCCGATCTGGATGGCGCTCGCGAGGGTCTTCTGAGCCTTGACCGCTTCGAAGGTCTCGAAGCCTTTCTGATAGCTGAGGTAGAGGGGGTTGGCATGTTGGGCCTGAGCGCAGATGATCTGGGGAAATTTGTCGATCATGCCAAGTTCTTTCATTTCGAGCAGACCTTTGCCGAGGGCGGAGACGTTGCCGAGGTTGCCGCCCGGGATCACGATGACGTCAGGCACATGCCAGTCGAATTGCTGGACTATTTCGATACCGACAGTCTTCTGGCCTTCGATGCGGAGTGAATTCATGGAATTGGCGAGGTAGATGTTATCTTTTTCGCAAAGCTGCTGGACGATTTTCATGCAGCCGTCGAAATCGGTTTCGAGAGCGAGCGTGAGAGCGCCATTGGCGATGGGCTGGATGAGCTGGGCGTTGGACACTTTATCTTTTGGCAGCAGGACGATGGCCTGGATGCCGGCGGCGGCGCAGTAGGCGGCGAGAGCTGCGGAGGTGTCGCCGGTGGAGGCGCACGCGACGGCGGGGATGCTCTTGCCATCGGCGATCATCTGTCTGACTTGCGAGACGAGCACGGTCATGCCGAGATCTTTGAAACTGCCCGTGTGGTCGTTGCCGCACATCTTGATCCACAGATCGGACATGCCGAGCATCTTGCCAAGCCGGTCGGCCCAGAACAGATTGCTTCCGCCCTCGAACATGCTCACGACATTGTCATCGGCCACGGCCGGGTTGACCAGTTCCTTCTTGCCCCAGACTCCGCTGCCTAAAGGCCATTGCGTCCGCCGGAATCTCCTGTCGAAGACCGCTTTCCATTCATCGGCGCTCTTCTGCTTCAGCGCATCCATGTCATGCCTGACTTCGAGCAGATCGCCACACGCCGGACACTTGTATATCATCTCGCCGAGATCATGTTTCCCGGGACATCCCGCTATGCACTGAAACCATGCCTTCAATTCCATTGTTATATCCTTTCGGAAGCAGTCCAGCAGGGCATGCTCGACAATTCACTGTTGAAAAACCCGCGCCGCACTATATAATCCTTTAGAATCTGTTCGGAGCGAAACTGCGTCTCAAGACACACCGTTTCGACACTGTAATAGTAAATCATTTCAAAGCGGATTTCAACGCACGCCACCCCGTTTGGCGCAAAGGAACCCATTGAAACACGACGCACACAACCCGGTATCTCTCGAAAAGGAAATCGTCCGCGAAAAAATCGTGGCCATGCTTCACGCCGAAATCAAAAAGCGATACAACATCCCGCACCTCTCAGGCATCCCGCAGATCACCGAAAGGCAACTCCTCACCGGTCTCTCCGACAATCACATCGACCATCTCTACGACCTCTTCACCACTACTATCTATCCCCCGCCCGACACGCGCCGCTCCGACCGCGACCGCAGTTTCTCATCGCTCATCCGCCTGCTCAAAAGTCCTCACAAACTCACATTTCTCATCCCCTCACTGCCGCGCATCATGATGAAATACGCAACCCACTTTCCCACCGCCATGAAAGCCGGCCTCAGCACCATCCTCGCCTACAACCTCTCCCTACGCCTCGAAAACCGCATGGTCGACGCACTCCACGAATACCTCATTGTCCGCAATACTCCCATCACTCCCGGACTCACTCTCACCGATGGCGATTTCCGCCATTCCTACTTCTCGATCCCACAATCGGACGGCCGCAAAATGATCACCCTCGCAATCAACGTCATGCGTGCCGGCAAACGCCGCGGCATTGTGAAAGCGACACGCGAAATTCTCGTAGAAGTGCAAAACTCACTCGCCGCAAAAGACCGTCAGCTCACCGCCTCAGGCCGCAGTCCCGAACACTCCGACGATATCGCGGCCATAGACTATGGCAAAATCGTACTCGACAAATTTCAGGAAACCTTCGGCGGATTCGACGAACCCACCATGGAGCGTCTCATCGAAATTTCCTACATCACCGAAATCGACTACCTCGAACGCATGCACGGCGCGAAATAGGGCGCTGACACCGGTTCGCGATCACCCCGAATTCTCATTCCGAGCAGCAAACCGAAAAGTATAACCAACAACTATCACATCGGATTTCTTTTTTTGGTTCATCGGGCTAATGGCAATGCTGTTGTTAATGGATACTTATACTGAATATCGATAGAAATTCCATACCACAATTTATCGAAGCGACCCGATAGAGCAGCCTTGTATCAGGCGGGGATAA
>CAZQSL010000096.1:0-14585 GCA_964595945.1 uncultured bacterium | reverse complement strand
TCGGGGCAGTGGCGCCGGATTTCACCTATGAAACACAGTTCGACACCAAAGACGGGCTCAAGCAAAATACTGGCAAAGTCTTCGTCATCATGTTCGGCGGAAAAAAAGCTTTCGAAACGATCATCCCCGTCACCAACAGCGTAAAAGAGCACTACAGCATACCTGTTAACAAGGGAACTTCCTCAAAACTCGCCGTGTATCCGGTTGGCAACATGAAAGGTCTCCCGAAATTTATCCTCAACCTCATTAAAAAACCCGACATGCCCCCATGCCTCATTGACTTCGAGGGAGACTTTGCCACGAAATATGGAGTAAGTAAGGATATACCATATATCATCATCGTCAGCAAAAACGGTAAGGTCGCATTCACGGGCATCCTCGCCGGTGAAAAATCACCTGACGGCACTGTCACCGAAGCCCAGATCATAAAAACTGTCGACAAGCTTATGGCAGAAAAAGCCACTCCCGCCAAAGCGCCCGCTCCAAAGTCTAAATCCGCTCCAAAGAAATAACTTTTCTGCTTTTCATCGAAACCTGGGGGAGCCATATCGATGGCTCCCTTTTTCGTTGCACGCACTTATAGCGAAGAGCATTCCAAGACGGTAGACACCCCACTGCGGTAGCCAGCGAGCCTTCTGGCGAACATTATTGCAAGCACCGCCTTGCTGACGTGCGGGCGGTGAAGGCGTCCGTCATACTTGGCAAGTGCGCCCCATCATGATATTGACATTGCGAGAAACAGTGTATCGAGCCGCGCGGCCAGTGCCTCACGTTTTTTGTCATGCAGGGCAATCCGCTGTACGAGTGATTTTTCTTACTATCAGTGTCATCCACAATAACCACACACTCCTGTGCGGGAAGATTTGAGAATGACAAACAACACATCTCCGACACGTGCCGGCAAAGGCGGATGGCGGCGATATGTACGAGAGAGGCGGCGACAGCCTCAGGCCACGCAGAAAGCACAGGCGAATCGATAGAAATTGCGGGTAGCTTCTTCGAGCGCGGAGACTTTGAGACGTTCGTTGGTGCCATGCATTGTGGCAAGGTCTTCCATCGGAAGCACACAGGGCATGATGCCGTAACAGTCGATGCCGATGTTGCGGAAGTACATGCTGTCGGTCGCGCCAATGGCGAGGAATGGCCCGACTGCGGCTTTGGGGGCTTCGAGTTTGAGACACTCCGCGATCATTCTGAATTTTTCATTGTCATAGGGAGTAACACATGATTTGTCGCCTCGCTGGGTCACTTCGAGTTCGATGGTGTCATCGGCTATGACTTTTTTGAGATCGATGAGGAAATCGTCGAGTTCGGTGCCGGGGAAAAGACGTATGTCGACAAGGGCTTCGGCACGCTCGGGAATAGTGTTCTGGGAATAACCGGCGTTGAATTTTGTGACTGCGACCGTGTTGCGGATAATGGCATTTTGGTCTTTGTCGCGGGACATGACCGGCGCAAGGATCGACTGGACTATTTTATTGCCGATAAGTGACGAAAGGAGTGACAGGGGGAATTTCATGTCCTTGCCGAGATAGCGGATCATGTCGACAAACACCGGATGGAAGATTGGGCGAGGATCGTTGTGGACTATGCGTGCTATGGCGAGCGCGAGGCTTCTGATGGCTGATTCCCTTGCTGGTGTCGAGCCGTGGCCTGGTGCGCCGAATGCTGTCAGTTTGACTTTGTTGGCGACTTTCTGCGCGACTTCAATGGTATAGGCGACTTCGAGTCCGAACTGATTGGAGACTCCGGCGCCGCCTTCGTTGAAGAGTATGAAGGGTTTGGATTCTGGAGTGACGAACAGATTGGCACAGGCCCAGCGCGAACCGAATATGCCGTCGACTTCTTCGTCCGGCAGACACAGTAGCATGAGGGGGCGCTTGAGTTTCGCGCCCGAACGCTTGATAAGGATGAACGCCATGATTTCAGCGGCAACAGTGCCTTTCATGTCGATGGCGCCGCGACCCCATATATAGCCGTCTGCTATTTCGCCGGAAAACGGCGGTTTTTCCCATCCTTCATCGTTGGCCGGCACTACGTCAAGGTGGCCGCAAAAGGCAACGGGATTGTCAATCGAACCATTTTCGTCAGGCAGCACACACGTGAGCACACCACGGTTGGGAGCTGTTTCGTATATTGTAGACTCAAGCCCTTCCCGCGAGAGCAAATCTTTGATGAACAGCATACATGGCATTTCGTCGCCGGGAGGATTGACCGAGGGGATTGCGATGAGTTTCGACAGAAGGTCTGCCGCCTCAGGGTAGACTGCTTCCTGAAATGCGGGCCATGCGTTGGGTGTGATCAGTGCCATTGCCGTGTCCTGCCTTATTGTCAGATTATTTTTGCAGCCGAACTGCAAAGTGAGTAGAAGAGTTCTGCCTTCATCGATGTTTTTGGATGCGCCGCGACACAGGTGGTGAGTTTTTCGAGCCATTCTTCAGGACGTGGGCTGCGAAGCATGCCTTCGAGGCAGAAGACGGATATATCTTCGATCAGAGCGGCCTTGACAGCCTGCATGTCGGGTACGAGTTCGTCAGGCATTTCGTAATACTTTTCGTCTTCGAGCTTGCCGACATAGGTAACACCGATACTCATGCCAGCACGGTTCCAGAGTACTCTTTTCATTTCCCGGGCGACTTTATACATCCACCACCGGGCATCGGCGGTTTTCATGATGCCTTTTGAATAGCCTGTCATGAGCGATGTGTATGACATGAAACTCACGACATCCCAGTTGACTGGGGAAATGGGGGTTTCGAGCGAATCCTGTATGGAAATCGTCTCACCTGCGATATCGACAGCGGTGAAATCTGATGCGGCCGCAAGTACTTTTGTGCCATGTGCGTGGACAACTTCGATCATTTTATTAAGCGTTGCGGCAGTGTCGTAAAATCTGCCCGTGTCCCGGTTTTCCTTAAAAATGTTGTATGCGGTGGTTGCGAGAGAGACGGGATCGGTCGCACCCTTGATCTGCTTCAGGTAGTAGTGGGGCAATTCCATATCAACCGCGAGCCACGGAAACCGCGCGCCAGCCGAGTCGGTCCAGTCGAATACGCGGGCGACATGTTTCACGAAATCCTTCGCGTTGCGTTCGCTCGGCCAGTAGCCAAGATTGTCGTCAAGCAGCGTCCACAGGGTAACAGGGATACCGGCCTGTTCGTATTCCTTGAGAAAACGCTCGTAGCGATCATTCATGCCGTCGGCGGGAAAAGCCATGCAGAGATTGATGTCAAATTTTTTCAGCAGGCTCATTACTTGCGGCTCAAGCACCTGCTCGGGTTCGAGGTACTCGGCCCATACACGATAGATCATGATTTTCACCTATTCAATTATTTGCCATCATCGTATGACACATGTGGCGGCTTCCCCCGGTTGCGCTATAATTCTACGCTGTCACTGACAGTCACGACAAGCACCTGCTATAATATGTAAATTATGGAAAATGACAAACTTGCAAAAATCGAGATCCAGGCGCACCGCGGAGCACGAGCGGAGACGCCTGAAAACACCATGACCGCCTTCAGACGCGCGATTGCGACAGGCGCCGACTCCATCGAGCTCGACCTGCGCAGCACTTCCGACGGACGCATCGTGCTCATACACGATACCACTGTCAATCGCACAAGCAACGGAAAGGGCAAAGTCTCACAGCTTACCGAAGAGCAGATCCGCGCGCTCGATTTCGGCTCATGGTTCGGACCGGATTTCAAAGGCGAAAAAATCCCGACCATCGACGAACTTTTCACATGGGCAAAGGCAGAGTCAGTCCCTCTCAACCTCGAAATCAAAGCTAAGGATATCGAGGAAACCGTAGTCAAGCGTGTCAGGGACTATGGTATCGGCGAGTTGATCACGGTAAGCTGCTTCCAGATGAAAATCCTCGCTAAATTCAGGGAAATCGCACCGGAAATCAAACGCGCGGCCCTTATCTATCACCCATTCGCCCTCAAGAGCATTGCGGAAGAAATCAAGCCAGTCGCAGCCCATTTCTGCTATGCGCCGTGGCTGACTGCCGGTGCGGTATCCCGCGCCCGTACGCTCGGCATGTTCGCCCGCGCATGGACAGTCAATACACCCGAGGCACTCCGCCGCTCGATTGCCTGCGGCATCGTCGGAGTAATCACTGACGAAGTCCCACTCTGCCGCAGCATGGTCGACTCGATGTCCGGCCTTTGATACGCTCATAATCTATGGCAAAAAAAATATTCATTACAGCCGGTGAACTTTCAGGCGATCTCAATGCGTCACTGCTCGTCAGCGAGGTGCGGCGCATAGACCCGGAAATCGATTTTTTCGGAATCGGCGGACCGCGCATGGCAGCGGCTGGCGTGAGACTTATAGCCGACAGCACCACTTGGGGCAGCATGGGCATATTCGAGGGCATCCGCAAGTTTCCACGCATCTATCCCACCGCGCGCCGCATCCCAGGCATCCTCAGACGCGAACGTCCCGACCTCTATGTGCCAGTCGATTACAGAGTGTTCAGCATCAAGTGCGCGCGCATCGCCAAGATGCTCGGCATAAATGTCGCTTATTATTTTTCCCCCATAAGCTGGTTCGGCACAGGCTCAAAACGATTCCGCCAGATGCAGGACATTATAGACCTCGCGCTCGTCGCCCTGCCCTTTTCTCTCGATCAGTACCGCGATGCAGGCATCAATTTCGAATACATCGGGCACCCGCTCGTCGACGCCGTCCATCCGGCACTCTCACGCGCCGAAGCCTTCGACCTTTACGGACTGCCAGACAGTGGCGAGCCACTCATCGGACTCATGCCCGGCAGCCGCACGCAGGAAATCATGCGTTTGACCCCCGTTTTCGCAGATGCCGCACAGATCATCCGCAAGTCTCTCCCAGGCTCACGCTTTCTCCTATTTCGTTCTTCCGAGACATTCGATACACTCATCAGAAAGCGCCTCGGAGACGCGCCCGTCACTATCGTAAGCCGCAACGTCTATGATTTTATGAACATCTGCGATGTACTCATCCTCTGCTCCGGCACCGCCACGCACGAGGCCGCCCTTATGGACAAACCGATGGTAATAACATATAAAGTATCTGCCGCCGTGGCCTGGCTCGTGCGCAAGACACTCAACCCGCCAATGGCCGGGCTGCCCAACATTATCGCCGGAGAATTCATCGTGCCGGAATTGATGCAGGAAGCCTGCACGCCGGACACCGTCGCACGCGAAACCCTGCGGCTTCTCACCGATCCGGCAGCAGCGGCAACTGCCCGCGAAAAACTCGCCCTCGTCGCGGCAAAACTCGGCGCGCCAGGTGTCGTTTCCCGTGCCGCTGACAGGATCATCAGAGCCGCCAACGGAGACTTCTCGCCGCGAATCATTCCCTGAGTCAGGACTTTCATGGGTGCAGACAGACAGCTACTAACTGAAAAAATAGGCATCACCGACGCCACCCTGTCAGCCGGCAAACGTCTGATCGGACTCGTCCTCTCTCAATGGAAGATCGTAGCCCTCGGCCTGCTCTGCGAAGTCCTCTCCACACTGCTGATCAGCGCAGCCCCCATCATTCTCAAAAAATTCATCGACAATGCACTCATAGCTCTCAATATCAAATACCTCACTCTGTTCTCGATCATACTCGTTGTACTCTATGGCGTCCGCTGGTTCTTCGCCTATTTCAGCTCATACTTCGTCACTCTCAGCGGACTCAACATCGTAGAAAAAATCCGCAACGTATGCTACAGAAGCTTCCAGGACATGTCATACGGATACTTCGAAAAAAACCGCGTCGGAGAAATGATGTCACGACTGACCAACGACACGGCAGTCATTCAGAACTTCATCACATCGAGCATCGCGGAAATGGTGCGCGTGCCAATCGCCGTCATCGTCGGCCTATGCGTCGTCGTCTATCTGAGCGCAAAACTCACGCTCATCGCCATCGTCATCCTGCCCCTGATCGCCCTGATCATCACAGTCATGGGACGCAGGATGAAAAAAATCAGCGTCATTGTCCAGGAAAAATTCGCGGCACTCAATGTAATCATGCAGGAAGTCCTATCCTCGATGCACGTAGTCAAGGCATTTTCGATGGAAGACCACGAGTGCAAACGATTTGCCACAGGCAATCACGAATCACTCGCCGCTTCGCTCCGTCAAGTCAAACTCCGCGCCTACTACAATCCGATGGTGGAATTTCTTGGCGCAATGGGGCTCTCGATCATCCTCTGGATCGGCGGCAACGACATCATCAACAAGACCCCGGACTTCATCACGGGCAAACCCATCACCGTCGGGAGCATCCTCGCTCTCTTCTTCGGACTCCAGCAGGTCTTCACCCAGATCAACCGCATCAACACACTCAATCTCTCGCTCCAGCACGCATTCGCCGCCTCTGACCGGGTTTTCGAAATCATCGACATGGAGCCGGACGTCAAGGAATCAGACACGGCCATCACTATCCCGGAAATCAAGGGAAACATCGAATTTACCAACGTATCCTTCGCATACAACCCCGGCGAGCCCATCCTCAACGATATCAACCTCACAGTCACGCCAGGCATGGTCGTCGCCCTCGTCGGAGGCAGCGGGTCCGGCAAAAGCACACTCGTCAAGCTCCTGTCCCGATTTTACGACGTCAACTCCGGCGCCATCACCATCGAAGGAATCGACATACGCGAAGCCACTTTCGCATCATACCGGCCTCACATCGGCATAGTCCCGCAAGACACCGTGCTCTTTTGCACATCCATCCGTGACAATATCGCCTACGGCAAACTCTCCGCGACCGAAGACGAGATCATCTCTGCCGCCAGAGCCGCATACGCTCACGACTTCATCATGGAAATGCCGAACGGATACGACACTCTCGTAGGCGAACGCGGCTACACACTCTCGGGCGGCCAGCGCCAGCGCATCGCCATAGCACGCGCCATCCTCAAGGACCCACGTATCCTCATCCTCGACGAAGCCACTTCCAACGTCGACAACGTTTCCGAAGTCTACATACAGAAAGCGCTCGAACTCCTCATGCAGTCGCGCACCACCTTCGTCATCGCCCACCGGCTGTCCACCATACAAAACGCCGATATCATCCTTGTCCTCGACAACGGCCGCATCGTCGAGCGCGGCAGACACGAGGTACTCTATGCCGCCGGCGGCGCATATACCCGCCTTTACGAGCTTACCATGAAGCATCCAGGCACCGATCCGTCCATCGCCTGACAACAACTCAATCATTCTCTGGAGATAATACTACATGGCAGAAAAATTCGTACTCGGCGTAATACCAGCCCGTTACGGCTCCACACGCTTCCCCGCAAAAATGCTGCATCCCATTGCCGGAAAACCACTCATACAACGAGTCTGCGAACGCGTAAGCCTGGCCACTTCGCTCGACCGCCTCGTCGTCGCGACCGATGACGAACGCATCTTCGATCGCGTCACACAATTCGGCGTCGATGCCATTATGACCAGCCCCTCTCACCAGACCGGCACCGACCGCATCGCCGAAGTAGCGCGTGCTATCGACTGCACGATGATCGTCAATGTCCAGGGCGACGAACCCCTCATCGACCCTGCCATGATAGATGCCGCCGTAGCACGCTTTTCGACAATCCCCGATTTCCGTTTCGGCAGTGCCATGACATCCATCGACAATCGCTCCGACCTCGAAAATCCAAACATCGTCAAAGTCGTCACCGGCGTCAACAGCCAGGCGCTCTATTTCTCGCGCCATCCGATCCCCTTCAGACGCAATCCATCGGAAATACCCACTTGGCAACACATCGGGTTTTACGTTTATTCTCGCGAATTCCTCTTTGAATTTTCCGCGATGCCTCCATCGCCCATCGAAACGGTCGAAAGCCTCGAACAACTCCGCGCTCTCGAAAACGGCATTCGCATCGACATGCTCGCCACCCCATATAAAGGCGTCGGAGTCGACACGCTCGAAGATGTCGAACGCATCGAAAGAGAGCTGGCCCGCCTCGGGATCGACTGAGTATCGCGACTGGAGCTATCCTTTGAAAAATACATCGAGCTGTTCGGCATAGTACTCAGGCAGCATTGTCGACACATTATGCCCCGCGCCGGGTACTGGTATAAATTTTGCCACACCTTTCATGATGTCGTGAAGTTCGTAACCCATTTTTACCGGCATGCCAGAGTCGAGTTCGCCCCAAAGGATAAGTGTAGGCGTTTTGATGGTCCTGTAGATTTCCCGATAATCCTCAGCGAACTGCGAACCGAGACAACCGAGCACATGCCGTCCAAATCCAGGAAGCTGGCGCGAGAATTTGAATTTCAGGTCTTCGCGGCGCAACTGCCAGAAATTTGGATAGTTGAGCGGATACCAGAAAAATGACGCTATCCAGAACCATAGTTTGACAGCCCGCGGTGGAAGCGAACTGAAGAACCATGCGAGGAATGGTCTGCGCGGCCAAACACCCGAAGATGAATAAATAGCGGTTTTGACAACTCGCCCGGGCGCTTTTTTTGCAATCAGCAGTACATGCATCCCACCCTGTGAGCCGCCGGACAAATAGAATTTGTCAATGCCGAGCGCATCGGCAAAATCAAGCGTGAAATCAGCGAGATACTCGACCGTATATTTGCGATCGGGCATTTCAGACAAGCCGGTCCCGGGGCAATCCATGGCAATGACTCTGTATCCTCGCGCTACGAGGTATGGAAAACATTTGTCGTTGTCTTCTATCGTGCCGCCAAGTCCGTGACAGAAGATGATCGCTGGGCCTTTTCCCATGTCAAGATACCTGATGCGGTAGCCCTGCACTGTCATTTCTTTTGTTTCGAGATCAGTCAGTTTCATATTCCATCTCCCTGTTCGATTGCTCTCTCTTCATATCTTGCAGGCCGGATGGACTTCTCAGCGTTGGCGTGTTTCGATCTCTTGTGGCGGTTGCGCCTCGCAACCGGTTTTTACATATCCTATATCAGTCTGGCACCGTATGACAATTATTATTTGAGTCATCTATCGAGGACACGGCGGATTTCCTCACAAAGTTCCTGCATCATGAATGGTTTCTGTACAAATCCACTGATGCCATCCTTGAGCAGTTGGGCGGCGTGACCGTTGATGCTATATCCTGTAGCAAGTATGACATTGACTTCAGGGGCAATTTCCCTGAGTGTGGCGTAGACATCACTGCCATCCATGTCAGGCATGACCATATCGAGGACAACGAGGCTGATATCCGACACGTACGTGCGGAAAACTTCGATTGCCTGCTTCCCCGAATTTGACTTGATTACGCGATAACCGGCTTTTTTGAGCATGATCTCGGCGATATCGAGTATCCCCTGCTCGTCATCGACGACCAGAATGGTTTCATTGCCCGTGACAGGCTGTATGCGAGGAGGAAGCGACCTGACGTCAGCCGCATCGGATTCTGAAGCTATGGGCAGATAGACATTCATGACAGTGCCTTTGCCGAGCTCCGAATAAACATTGATGTGACCGCCATGATTCCGGATTATGCCATGAGTGACAGAAAGCCCCAGTCCAGTGCCTTCGCCAGCCTTTTTGGTCGTAAAGAAGGGGTCGAAGATTTTGGTGATTTCATCAGGCAAAATGCCTTTGCCACTGTCTGACACCCGTATCAGGCAATAATCACCGGGTATGAGGTCCGGGTATTTTTTGCAATAGCTGAATTCGAGCATTACCTTTTTACACTCGATAACCATCTGTCCACCATCCGGCATGGCATCGCGCGCATTGTTGCAGATGTTGAGTATCGCCTGAAATATCTGATTTTCGTCAACTTTGATCAAAATTCCTGGGACAAGGTGGTGCTCGATGACGATTTTTTTCTGAATGGTGCGCTCAAGCATGGAAATGATACGCGTCAATATGGAGTCGGCTGTCTTTTTTCGTAGTTCGATTTTTTCGTTGCGCGAAAATGCGAGAAGTTTCATGGTGAGATCGCGGGCGCGGTTGGCTGCTTCGAGCATGGCTTCGTATATTGAGTGGTTGGGCATGTTTTCGTCCGAATCGACAAGCAGCATGTTGGTATAACCCATGATGACACTGAGCATGTTGTTGAAATCGTGAGCGACGCCGCCGGCGAACTGCCCGACCGCTTCCATCTTTTGAGACTGGCGGAGCTGGGCTTCGAGCGAGACATGCTCACTCTGAGCCTTTTTGCGAGCGATCTCTGCGCCTGCCCGCGCGGCAAATATCGTCATGATATTTTTGATGTCAGCTTCGTCTGCTATGGAGGTAACGTCCATGACAGCAGTCACGCCAAGCACCTTGCCCGACGAATCACGCACGAGCGTTCCGAGGAATGAGTCAGCATTCAGTTCTCCTATCAGCATATCTTCGGGAAACGCTTCAAGCAATCCGGACGGACAGTGGAAAATACCCTGCTCGATCACTTTTTCGCAGGGGGTGAAGTCGATACCGTACTCGAAATTGCGCGAAAAATCCGTTCCGTTCCAGAAGGCGAGCGTCTGGAGTGTGCCATCGCCGGTGAACGATGATACGTATGCGTATTTGACCTTGAGAGATGTCGCGAGACTCTGGACCAGCGACCTGAAAAAATCCTCTCCTGTTTCCGATGCGGTGCCCTTAAGTATGGCATTGAATATTTCTTCGGATTTTTTCCTCTGCGTGACATCCTGGAAAATAGTCGCGAATTTGCCATGGTCAGGACAATATGCGATAACCTCGAAATATTTGGCGAGTCCGGCGGAGTAATTTTCAAATCTTACCGCTTTACCCGTAAGGGCTACTTGCCCATAGGTTTCGATCCAGAAGGACTCGGTGGCGGGGAGTACGCTCAGGACAGATTTCCCGACAATTTCCGCAGCCTTCAGCCCGGTGATTTGTTCGAACGCCGGATTGACTTCGAGAAAGACATAATCTACCGGCCGGCCGTCACTGTCGCATTTGATTTCATGGAGTGCAAACGCGTCAAGCATCGAGTTGAAGAGTGTACGAAATCTGCGCTCGCTGTCGATGCGGGCGATTTCCGCCGTTTTGCGCGAGTAGCTTTCGACAAAAGCCGTGGACACGCTTTCGATGGCTTCGAGATCAGTCCGGGAATAGCCGCCCGTTTTGTTGGCAAGTCCCAGGATGCCAATGGCTTTCCCCTCGCTCATGACCGGCACGCCGAGGAAGCTCTTGACGGCAGCATACCCCGGCATCGGCAAGGTCGCCGGATCGCTGGCGTGCGCCTCGTCGAAAAACTCGCCCTTACCCGAAAGCAGGATGCGCCCCGCGAATCCTGACCGTGGATTCAGGTCTGTTTCCCTTGCCATTTTTTCGGCGATTATCATTGACTTGCCGGCGATCCCGGTAACTGCGAGACTCTCGAGCACTCCGTCCGGGTTGATCTCGTTGATAAATCCGAATTCGCTATCCGTGAGTTTTTCGGCCTGCGCGAGTGTCACCTGAGCAAGTTCGGAGATATTTCTGCAATTAGCCGCTTCCAGAAATATCGTATTGATCGCGCTCAGCAGGTCTCTCTGCCGTCGCACCATTGCGCCATGTCGCCTTTCTCCTGATATGTCGGTGATGACGCATACGATGTTCGCAGCGCCTGCGACTTCTTCAGTTATCGGATTGAGGATAATGCTGAGCACACTGTCGACACCGTGCTTTCCCTTGACGGTTATCTCCAGCGAAACGCGTTTGCCCCTGATGGATTCAGATACAGCCTCGCAGAGTCTCTGCTCGTGCTGTGTGTCCCATAGCCGGCATAGTTTCGTGCCTGTGACTGCCTGTTCTGTCCAGTCCATGAGGATGAGGCCGAACTTGTTAATCGTCACGACCCGGCCTTCGCTATCGAGCAGACAGACGACATTGGGCGTGCCTTCGACGAGATTTCTGTAGAGACGCTCAGAGATGAGAAGCCGCCGTTTCGAGTTGGCGTATCGCTGCTGGAAATAGTAAAAGCTGAAAAAAAGCATGCAGATCAGTCCCGTACAGCTCACGGGCAGGAGCTTTCTGTTGAATATGTCAGTGACATAATCCCGCGCGTTGAAGTCAATGGCGATCGCGGCAATCGATTTCTGATCGTGGCCGGTGACCGGGCCAAATGCGCTTACCCATGTGCCGGAACGGTTTGTATAGGGATCGGACACTGAGTATCTGCCTGATTGTATCGCGCTTGTCAGAAAGTCTGGGGCACTGTAATACACCCTGCCTGTTTCAGTGTGCAACGGAGATGTTTCTGTCTCCGAATCAACCACATAGATTACATTGCCATCCAATATTTTAGTGATGTATACGTACCGGCAATCAGGATTGGCGTCTCTCACTTTGCGAAGCTGTTTTTTGACAACTTCGTAATCTTCCGTCAGGACATCAGCTTGCGTCCCTTTTAGAGGTGATACCCTGTCAGGGTTGATCGACGACGAAACGATGCGTATTTGCGTGAGAAATTCCTGCCGTTCGCTATCGATGGCCTGCTTTGAGTACAGCCCTGACAGCCACCAGCCCCCGGCTGTCACCACGATGACCATTACCGGACACCACAGGTCTCCGGGCCTGAGCACATAATCCAGACCTGATGTGTCAGACTGTACTATTTCAGATCTCGTGTGAAGCCACAGCGAAATCGCCAGCACTCCCATCAGGCACATGTTGACGAATTCGGGATTGACCGAAGTGAGCGCCTCGAATGTGTCGGTATTGACAGAGTGAAGGACATAGAGCGCGCCGCTGGGCCTTTTCAGCAGCAGCAGCACGCATAACATGAAGAGTGTACCGGCGACAAACAGTGCCGTGGCCTTCAGTTTCTCGTTGTCGCGATATGCAGATTTCAGGAAATACAGTCCCGCGGTTGTATATGCCGGTATGCCGATCAGCATGCTCGATACCGTTGCGAGTTTGACCGGGCCGAACTGAAATACTGACATGCAGAGCGCGAAAAAAGCGATGGCCGAAGGGATCAGCACCCTGTCGGCTTTCTTCTCATAGACACCTCTGGCCATGTACCACAGCAGACAGAAATATGCCAGCAGGTCCAGGAACGCCCTCATGTATGCCATTGAGTAGCTGTCAGGAGCATTGATGCTCCACAACCGGCTGCAATACGCCAGGCCACTGATAAAACCAAACAACACAAGTCCGGTGTACGTGGAATACTTGTCCCTCTTTTCATGCGAAAATGCCACCGTAGCGACGAATATGCTAAACACTGCGGATGTCAGCATGATATTATCGAGACTTGATTTGAAAAATAAAGTCATTATTATCCCTGTAGAAAGCAAATTTGACTTGTATCTATTTTTGATTATAAAGGCTGGATTGTTTCAGTCAACAAAAGAGTTGTTCCGACAGATATTATTTTCTTGACAATCAAACTTATGGCGTGTTTGGGAAAGTGTCGGCGCAATTTTGACAATTGGCTAAATAGCCTGTGTGTTGATAATGCCGGTAGAATACTTTGAAAAACGCCCCTGCCTGAGCGGGATATCAGCAAGGATTCCGGAAAGCTCTGCGCGGTGCTTTGACAGACATTTTGCCTCGAATACGACAACATCAGCAAGCGGTACGGGATTGGTGAGATTGATGCTCGATGAGAGCCGCTGTTCGAAGAATGACAGCCTTGTGTCAATCGTTGCCCTAATGTGCCCGCTGGATGAAATGTAGTACTGCCTCAAGTATGAATTGGCAATGACAGGCATAGGCGCGACTTGCAGAAACTGGCGTCCATCAGGGGCGAGAGTACTGCTGATCTGTCTTTTTATCCCGGAAAGTTTCGCTCCAGAAACTACGACGGCGGATTCTGACGGGAAAAGCAGTTTCCATCCGGTGTTGTCACGTTTATATTTCACTTCGAGCGTGCCTGCGACAGTTTCTACAGCAGTTTCCCCATACCAGCGGTACCTGATTTTAGACCTTATGCTCGACCCTCCCAGACTGTCCGAGAGCAACTGGTAATCAGGCGTGTCGAAGTAGATGTTATTGATCCTCCGCTGAGGATAAGCAATCGAAAACCCGGCTGACGAGGATTTCAGCCATGCCTGCAGGTGGCCCAGGAATGGCCGCGCCGCAACGAACTTGATTTCATGGCGCGCTGTGTCAGGGGCGTATAATGTACTCATGTGCCGAGTATTCCGAGTCTGTACATTGTCTTGACATCGAGTTTCTTCGATTTCACTTTTTCACCATTCACCGTCATGCTGCTGCCCTCTTGTACGAGAGCCTGCGGTTTTGCATTGTTGAATATCACTCCGTCTGCCGAGAGAGTACCGGGGCCATATTCCGCTTTTTTCTCATAAGCAGCAAAGCCGGCGACATGAGTATTGGAGATGCGCGCGGTTCTGATTGTCACTTTCGACAAATCCTTTGCGGCAGCTCCCATTTTTGCATTGTCCACTACGATATTGTATGCTTTTGCCTCACTGTGTTCTCCGATGGACATACCCTTGTCACCGAGTTGGCGGAATTGAGTATCACGCACCGTTATCCGGCTCCCGCTTACATCGACACCATCTGCGCCGATCCTGACGAACCGGCTGTTGCGGACTGTTCCGGTGACGAAATCACCGTCAAAAGCGTCGGAGGCCGTATCGACTATCAGCACATCGTCCATACTAGAGGCTGTTCACACTATTGACAAGTTGGCTTCTTAAGAGTAAAATCCCCCT
>CAZQSL010000095.1:0-14709 GCA_964595945.1 uncultured bacterium | reverse complement strand
GCTGCCCGGCAAATACAGGGACAGAAGCCTCGATCTCATCGATCTCTTCGAAGCAGTCGGCCAGGTCAAGGTCGGCACGCTCGCCGAGTCCGAGCTCACCTGTCTCGAAGACAACGCATGTCCGGGCTGCGGCTCGTGTTCCGGGATGTTCACGGCAAACTCCATGAGTTGCCTCTGCGAAGCCATCGGTATCGCGCTGCCAGGCAATGGCGCTATCCCGGCAGTCCACGCCGCCCGCGTAAGACTTGCCAAGACGGCGGGCATGCGCATTATGGATTTGCTCGCCCGTGGTATTACCCCATCGAAAATCATGACCCCCCAGGCAATGAAAAACGCGCTTGCTGTCGACATGGCGCTCGGATGCTCCACCAACACCGTTCTACATATCCTCGCACTCGCGACAGAAGCCAATCTGCCATTCGGCCTGAAGGAGATTTCGGATATCAGCGCGGAGACTCCCAATCTTTGCCGTCTCCGTCCCGGCGGTATCCACTACCTTAGCGAACTCAACGAGGCAGGCGGCGTGCAGGCCGTGATGAAGGAACTTTCCAAAAAGGGACTAGTCGACACATCGGTAATGACCGCGACATGCAAAACGCTTGGCGAAAATCTCGAACAGGCGGAAAATTTCGATACCACTGTTATCCGCTCCATCGACAATCCATACAGCGAATATGGCGGTCTGTCCGTACTGTGGGGCAATCTCGCGCCTGACGGTGCTGTCGTCAAAAGCAGCGCGGTAGCCCCTTCGATGCACAAACACAGCGGCCCCGCACGGGTTTTCGACAGCGAGGAAACTGCATACGATGCCATACTCGGCGGCAAGATCAACCCCGGAGATGTCATCGTCATAAGATACGAGGGCCCCAAAGGCGGCCCCGGCATGCGCGAAATGCTCTCACCCACTGCCGCTGTCATCGGTATGGGGCTCGGAGAGTCGGTTTCGCTGATTACCGATGGGCGTTTTTCGGGCGGCACCCGTGGCGCAGCTATCGGACATATTTCGCCCGAAGCCGCTTCTGGCGGGCCCATTGGCCTTGTGCGTGAGGGCGACATCATTTCCTTCGACATCGAGGCAAATTCCATCAACATCGAAGTGTCTGAAGCAGAGCTTGACTCGCGGCGGCAGGATTTTGTCCCACGTCCGCCAAAGATCGACTATGGTTATCTCAAACGCTACGTCGCTCATGTGCAGTCCGCCAATCTCGGCGCCGTGCTTATCTGATCAGTATGATTTTCGGGTTTGCGGCAAACCATAGCGGAGGCTGATACTGCTTTGTTCAGCTCTGATTACTCTATGGGTCTCGGATGCTGTGTCCCACTGTGAAAAGCAAACCTGATTATCCCTGAAACTCAGTTATGGGGATACAGCTTGAGCTTGCGAAAAACATGAGCATTTCAAGAAGAATGTGGGGTTTTCAAGAATATATGAAATATCAATTGAATTTCCCTATGTATGGTTATGGTATGCCGGGATGATCTGGCGTACCACCCGAAAACAATAAAAGACTTTTTGACATGGATTTCACGGATAGACCAAGACTGTTTTTCGAAGGGGCTGGGTTTATCTCCGCCTGATAATAGACTGCTCTATCGGATCGCTTCGATAAATTGTGGCAGGGGATTTCTATTGATATTCAGTATATCTGAGTAAGCGTTCACGACAAGAGCATGGATACCCCTTTTTGAAAAAATGGGGTCTCCAAACCTCTACCGAAAAGCTTTACATGTTATAGTCCAGAAATTACTCCAAATATAGGGAGTTTTCGGGAGAAGTGCGGAGAACCTTTTTTGGTAAAAAAGGTTCTCCGCGAGTATTCTGTGAACGGTTAAGGGGTTGGAAGAAAATAAACATAGCAAGATTGCGCCGGATTTTTGGCCGTAATCAAGGCGCTTGCGAAGGAGCATACCTAAAGGTATGTAACTGAGCAGGCAACACAGAAGACGGAAAAATAAGACAAGCAAGATGCTAAGGTTATTTTGTGACAAGCCCTAAGTATCTGATATTGTTGCCGGAGGCGAATTCAGTGATTGAATTTCCTGACGCCGGTGAAGATCATAGCGATGCCCTGTTCGTCGGCAGCGGCGATGACCTGATCGTCGCGGATGGAGCCGCCAGGCTGGAGGATGTATTTTACGCCAGTGGTGGCGGCGTTGTCGAGTCCGTCGCGGAAAGGGAAAAAGGCATCGGATGAGAGGACGACATTATCGGCGGTGAGACCGGCCGTGATGTAGTCGGACTCCGCCTTGAAGTAGTCTGCGCGGGCAGGTTCGTCGAGGGTCGCAAGGTATTCGTCGCGGGAGCCGGCGACCTTGAGAGAGTCGAAATATTCACGCTGGAAGTTTTCGGTGGCGCGCATGCCGCAGAGAGCGACGGAGTCCTTGCGGTTGGGCTGGCCGCAGCCGATGCCGAAAATCTGGAATTTGCCGGGCGCGTATTCGCGGGCGATGGTTATGGCGTTTGATTTGACATGTTTGAGGTGGCGCAGGGCGAAGTCGTAGAGGTGTGCGCGTCCGGGCGCTGGCTGCGCTTTTGTGGCGACGCCGACCATGAGTTTCTTGCCGCTGTTGGGGCAGGTGTGTTCGGATGCGGGGGAGATGAGTTTGCAGGGGTTGTCGGCGAGGTAGAAGAGATCGTCCTTTTCCTGTTCGAGGAGACCGCCGGTGATAAATCTCAGACGTGTGGCGGCGGGGGAGTCATCGGGGAGTTTTCCGTATTCGAGCAGCCGCAGGCCGGCTTTCTTTTTTCCGAGTGACTGGATGTATTCGAGTGCTGCCGGCTCGATTGCGGGAGCGATGATGAGTTCGACGAAACGGTTTTCCAAAAATCTGGCGACTTCTGAGGTGAGGTTACGGGTGAGAGCGATGATGCCGCCGTATGCGCTGACGGGATCGCTTTGCCAGGCGCGTTCGAGTGCTTCTTCGATGGTGTCGCCTGTGGCGAATCCGCAGGGGTTGGCGTGTTTGATGATGCAGACGGCGGGGACGGCGGCCATTTCGAGTGCGCAGTTGAGGGCGGCTTCGCCGTCAAGGTAGTTGTTGTAGCCGAGGGGGCCGCCGTGGACCTGGGTAGCATTGGGCAGGTTGGGTTCGTGGAGATTTTCATCGCGGTAGAGCCAGCCCTTCTGATGCCAGTTTTCCGCATAGCGGCCAAGCTGTTCGCCTGAAGTAAACTTGAGCCGGCGGGTGAGCTTGTTGTCGAATCGTGCCGAGAAGAAAGTATGGATTGCGGCGTCGTAGTCGGCGGTGCGTTCGAATGCCTGGACGGCGAGGCTGCGTCGTGTTTCGGGTGAGATGCAGCCTGCGCTGGCTTCCATTTCGGCGATGATGGCGGGATAGGTGTTGGGATTGACGATGACGGCGATGCCGGAGTGGTTTTTTGCCGCGGCGCGGATCATGCAGGGGCCGCCGATGTCGATATTGTCAATGGCGGTATCGACGCTGACGTCGAGTGCGGCGGTGGCTTTTTCAAAGGGATAGAGGTTGCAGACGACCATGTCGATCTTTTCGATGCCGAGCTCGGCGGCCTGTGCGACATGCTTTGCGTCGTCACGCCGGTAGAGCAGGGCGCTTTCGTATTGGAAGCTGATTGTTTTCATGCGACCGTCGAAATAGTCGTCCATGTCGTTTTTTGTTATTTCGCGGATAGAGATGACGCTGAGCCCGGCTTCGGCGAGGGATTTTGCCGTGCCGCCGGTCGATATGATGCGGACGCCTTTTGAGGCAAGATACTTTGCGAATTCCACGATTCCTGATTTGTCGCTTACGCTGATGACTGCCGTTTCGATCTTGAGCATGACGGAGATTCCTTTCGAGCTTGCTTTACAGCCTGAGGGTCTGCTGGCCGCAAAGGCGTGATTGCATATTATAGTACATTGTGTGGGCGATCACAATATAGCGGACGTTTTCGCGATATTTTCATTGCAATATACAATATATGGCGCGAAAGTGATAAAAAACATGTCGAAGGTTGGGTTAATTGTCATTCTCCGTTACAATATGTTGTAAAATGCTGCAAAGAAGGAATGTCCGGAGGAACGATGGCGATAATAAAACCTTTCAGAGCATACAGATATGATACTTCAAGAGCAGGCAGCCTCGATGATGTGCTTGCTCCGCCCTATGACGTGATTTCGCCGGAAAAACAGCGCGAATTGTTCGATGCCAATCCTAACAGCATCATCAGGGTGGATTATCGCCCGGACGATGCCGGAGCCGACAAATATGCTGACGCGGCCAAGGTGTTCAACGAATTTGTGGCTGCCGGCATACTCGCTCAGGACGCGAGTGAAGCAATTTATGTCACTGAAGACATTTTCACTGACTGGGAAGGCGTGCAGCGAAGCCGTCTCGGCTTCATCTGCATGCTGCGCGTCGAAGAACTCGGCAAAGGCACTGTCTATCCCCACGAAAAGACATTTCCTAAGCACAAGGAAGACCGAAGAAGGCTCATGCGTGCTACCGGAGCGCAATTCAATCCGATATTCTGCGTTTATTCCGATCAGGATGGTACGGTATCGTCAATCCTCAAGGGAATCGCTACAAGCACTGCCGCCGAGTCGATAGTCAACATCGGCGACGGAGCTGTCCACACACTTCGTCCGGTCACTGACCAGACATTGATCGAAAAGATTCAAAATGCCCTTGCCCCAAAACCGGTTTTTATTGCCGATGGGCATCATCGCTATGAGACTTCGCTGAAAATCAGTCGCGAAATCGACAGTGAGACGGGCATCGATCCGTCTGCTGACAATCTGCATCACTATTGCCTGATGTACCTCGTCGGTATGGAAGACGAAGGGCTTGTCGTGATGTCCACTCACCGGATGCTTCGCAATATTCCTGATTTTACGCCAAAATGGGCTGTCGACCAGCTTTCGGAAAACTTTGACATGCAACCGGTTTCCAAAACGCAGGCTTTCGATTATTTGTCCGAATCATTCGGGAAACGCACTATGATCATGCAAACAAGCGATGGATTTACAATATTGAATCCCCGGGAATCCGCACTCGAGACAAACGAG
Source organism: uncultured bacterium (assembly GCA_964595945.1). Taxonomy (GTDB): domain Bacteria; phylum UBP15; class UBA6099; order UBA6099; family JAJRTR01; genus CAZQSL01. The sequence continues at coordinate 9,685 of CAZQSL010000095.1, read as the reverse complement.
AGAATCACCTCACACCATGAAAGTCTGAGATATCTCAATGTAACTATATGCCAGGAACTTGCCGTCAAGGCGCTTATCGGAGATGCCGACAACATACTTGACCATGTCGCGTATGAGGTCGATCACAACAAGGCATCCTCAGAGCTTGAATCCGGGAAATGCCAGGCCGTTCTATATCTCGGCCCCGTCCCGGTCGATGAAATGACAGCAGTCGCCAACGCGATGCAAGTCATGCCTCACAAGTCCACGTATTTCTATCCAAAATTGCTGACAGGGCTTGTAATTCATCGCTTTTCGGACAATAATAGACTTTGATTTAGCCGACAAAGGCATCAGGATTGCATGAGATAAGTGGCAGTGCCTTATGCCTGCTGTTTTGGAGTATGTAAAAACACTGTCAACACATTGTACAACGCCGCTTCGGAAAGCGAGGGTAGAGGCATACGCCAGGGCAGAAGGATATTGCGGAAAGACAAAAATATGACATTAAAAAAGATCAATGTAAAAACAAGCCGGCAGTGTGAAATGATCGACATCACTGCGGAAATAATAAGTGCGCTCAGGGAAATGGGCGCAACTGACGGGATATGCACAATATATGTCACCCACACGACAGCGGGTGTAACCATAAATGAAAACGCAGACCCGGATGTAGTGAAAGACCTTCTGATGGGACTCGAACGAATAGCGCCGCAGAACGGTGGATACCGTCACAATGAGGGAAATTCCGCAGGACATATAAAAAGTACACTGACCGGCGTAACGGCTCAACTGATCATAGCTGGCGGCACGCCTGTGCTTGGCACGTGGCAATCGGTATTTTTCTGTGAATTCGATGGGCCAAGACAGCGAACTGTCTGTTTGAAATATATACAGGGGTAATCCCTCAGGGAGAGCAGCTAATGAGCGATAAGCTTGTAGTCGCGGTAGTCGGCGCCACGAGCGCTGTGGGAACTGAAATGATCAGGGCGCTCGAACAAAAGAATTTCCCTGTGAAAACACTTGTCCCACTCGCGGCTAAAAAGAAGGAAGTCCGCACCGTGACCTTCAAAAAGAAGGAAATCGTGGTGCAGGAAACCCAGGATACATCGTTCAATGGAGTTGACCTGACCCTGTTTGCCGGCGATGGTGACGCTTCGAAGGAATTCGGATGGGAAGCTGTCCGCCGCGGTTCGCTCGTTATTGACAGCAGCAGTACTTTTCGCATGCGGCCCGATGTCCCCCTTATCGTACCCGAAGTCAACATCCGTGATATCAAACGCCACAAGGGGCTCATCGCCAACCCCGGCAGCGCGACCATTCAGATGGTTGTCGCGCTTAAACCCATTCAGGACAAACTCGGCATCGAAAGAATAGTTGTCACTACCCTGCATAGCGTGTCTGACATGGGACGGGACGCAATGGAAGAACTTAAAAAACAGTCCAAGTCCAGCCTTGCCGGAAAAGAAGTCAAACCCGGAGCCGGTAGTAAGCAGATAGCATTCAACTGCATACCGCATGTCGATGTTTTTGAAGATAACTTATATACAAATGAAGAAACGCGAATCATCAACGAGACGAGGAAAATATTTTCAAACCCTGCGTTGCGAATAACCGCGACATGTGTTCTCGTGCCCGTATTCAGCGGGCACGCAGTATGTGTTACGGTCGAGACACAGAAAAAACTGACAATAGATGCCGTAAGAAAAATGCTTGCAAAATCACCCGGCACGATGGTAGTCGACGAACTGTCGCCAGCACAGGCCGCAGGGGACCCGCAGCGCCGCACATATCCATTGCAGATAGATGCAGTTGGCAAAGACGCCGTCATGGTCGGACGTATCAGGAAAGACGACTCTGTCGAAAGCGGCTACAATTTGTGGATCGTCTCTGACAACCTCCGCAAAGGCGCAGCGCTCAATGCTGTCCAGATAGCTGAATTTCTTTTCTGATACATGATACTGCATTGACGGCGCTGTGGAATGAATGGTATTCTGATATATCGGCCCTTTGATTATGCCGAAACATTGACATGAGGGAACAAAATGCCGCAAAAAGCCGCTCTTGCCAGGAAAGTTTCATATAGTGAAAAACTGAATGTGCTGCTCCGACAAAAAAAGGACTTTGCGGTTCGACCATTCGGATTCAGCGGCGAAAAGTGGCAGGAATGTATGATCAGCCCCTACCAGACTGTCACTGACTCCACGACAAAAAAACAGATGATTCGCGATCTGTCTAAAGACATAAATGGCATCGAATTTCCCGCCGAAGAAATGGCGAAAGTCATCAGCACGATGATCCGCAAGGACATGGAATGATCATTATTGCTTGCGCATCTCGATAATACAGGGCATGCCGCGTCCCGTCATCTTTTCTGCTGGACAGGGTGCCACCCTGCCAAATCCCAAGTTAACCGAGAACATTACTTTCAGGCCCTCTGCCAGGCAGAGCTTATGATATCTGAGAGGAGTCACTTATGATTTGTGAAACGGAACAGGGTGTTGCACGCTCACTGACTGGCGAAGATACCGCAATTCTCCCCTTTATACCATACATCCTTCAGGATTTGTGGGAACTTGGCGCCTCGGCGGCTGAAATGGTGAATATTGCCAAAGCTAACGTTCCATTATCTGAGGGCATGAGAGTACTTGATCTGGGGTGTGGCAAAGGTGCGGTCAGCGTCTGGTTCGCAAAAGAGTTCGGGGTGAATGTAAAGGGCATAGACTACTTTCCCGAGTTTATTGAATATGCCCGAAAAAAAGCTGTTGAGCATTCTGTCTCGGAACTGTGCAGTTTTCATGTCGGGGACATAACTCAACAGGTCAGGACAGAGTCAGGATACGATATTGTGATATACGGCGCTGTCGGGGATGTACTTGGTCGCCCATTGGAGATGATTGAAAAGCTGGCGGGCACTATTATATCTGGAGGCTATATATTGCTGGATGATGCATGGACGGAAGATGCCATGTCAAGTTATCCATCACGTGAACAATGGAATAGATGCTTTGAAGCAAACCATCTGTCGGTGGTGTGTGAAATCCCGTCGGACGGGGACGCCACAGACAGAATCAATATCGACAATCAGGAAAAAATTGCAATGAGGGCTGCTGAACTGGTGCATTTGTATCCACAGCACGAGAAGTTATTATCCCGATACGTCAAGTTGCAACTTGAGGAGTGCGAAGCTCTTGCAACTGAGGTCACAGGCGTCGTCTGGCTTCTCGAAAAAAAGTCTCATTTCGGGGGATAGGACGTTCGTTTTTGGATTTTTGCATTTGGATCAAATGATTTTTCAATTACGCAATTCCAGCAAGTTGGCTCTTGAGAAGCACCTGACATACATGGCTAATTTCGATCTTATGCACAACTCCGCATAATCAATTCCGAATTCTATTGCAGAATTCGGGATCAAATAACAGTACGTATATCCTGAAATAATAGCATGTTTCTGAGATATCACCCTTTCATTACTCAACTGAGTTTCAGGGTATCAGGAGAGACTTAGGGCTTGTCACAAAATAACCTTAGCATCTTGCTTGTCTTATTTTTCCGTCTTCTGTGTTGCTGCTCAGTTACATACCTTCAGGTATGCTCCTTCGCAATCGCCTTGATTACGGCCAAAAATCCGGCGCAATCTTGCTATGTTTATTTTCCTCCAAACCCTTAGGCACATAACGGACAGCATGAGTCCCGATTGACATAGAAAGGTATTCCTGCCGGGAAGCGATCTTGAGTTGGGGCGTCAGGATTTTCCAGATGATTTCGGAAGTTTTGCGAATTTCGGAAAAATCTGTGAGTATTGATATGAACTGAACTCCCAATAGAGGCGTTTGGGAAGGTTGTTGACGACAAGGTTGTACACAGTGTCGGCGAGTGAACGCGGGACAAAGGGGATATATGGCGCGAGCATTGGCAGGCTGAAGAACTGTGAGATGTGGCCTGGCAGTATCATGTCGAATTCGAGCGCGGGCAACAGGTTGATAGTGGTGACCCAGTCGCTGTAACTGCTGCCTACGATATCGTTGCCCGGTACGAAAGCATCGCCGATGAAAAGAATGCGCCGGCCGTCGATCTCGGCAAGGATGAAGATCGAGCCTGGGGTGTGACCGGGTGCGGAAATGATCCTGAAGCTATACCCGCAAACATTGAATACATAGCCATCCTGGAGGCGGATATTGACTTTTTCGGGCTCCATCCTGTCGCCGAAAAACCAGTCGGCGCAGGTGCGTTTCTGATCGGCGTTTTCGATCTGGTCGGCATCGGCGTCGTGCATGGCAAGCATCAGCCGAGGGTTTTCCTGACGGAGGGCCGTTATGCCGGCGAGGTGATCGAAGTGACCGTGAGTGCCTATTACGCAGTACAGATCGCGTACAGGGACACCGGTTTCAGCAATGTTTTCCAGCAGTTTTGCATGCCCACGGCCTGTGCCGCAGTCGATAAGTACTGGTTCTTCGCCGTCGATGAGATATGACGCGCAGTCTGTTGGATGGCTGATAATCTGGCTTGTCACGGCATAGAGGTTTGGTGTGATTCTCACAGCGCCCATGTTATTTCCTCCGTTGACCCGATTGGGTGTCTTGCCAATTCTCACAACCGGCAAAGTCTCAGTATAAGTCCATGGTGGCATTATGTCCATATTCGGCATGTTGCGCTTTTTATCGTTTCAGATAAATATTTACACTTCCCCAGAAATTATTATAATAAATGTTAAGGTTGAATGAAATAATATGAAATGGGGGTGATAGCCCGAGCGAAATACCCTACAACAATACTACTACTAATACTATAGGAGTTGATCGAAAAAATGACGATCAGCCGGATCCAGGCAAGGATGCCGGCGATTTTGCGTATACACAGGGAGGAAATCCAAATGGCTATCGTCAACACTAGCTTCAGCACGTCCAACTCAACCATCTTCAACGCGATCAACACAATGCTCTCCACGTCTATCAGACAGATTTCGTCGGGACTGCGTGTCAACTCGTCCGCTGACGATCCTTCATCGATCAGTTTGATTAAAAACCTTAACTCTTCGATGAGAGGACTAAATCAGGCGATTACCAATGCCGAGACGACGGGTTCGTTTCTCGACACTGCATCTGTCGCGATAGAGGAAATCCGCGACAAGCTGCTCGACATGCGTGATCTCGCACTAACCGCCCAAAACGGAGTCACTCTCACTGCATCTGACAGAGCGGCATTGAACGCATCATTTTCGGCTCTGCGCGATGACATCACGGCACTTGCGAACGAGGTGAAATTCGGCAACAGGAAAGTGCTTGACGGCACATTCGCCGGCGGCAAGTCAGTGATGATCGGAATTGATACATGGATGACGCTGGTACTGCCATCCATGATGGCGAGTGCCATAGCGGGTGGTACCAACAGTCTCATCGGAGCAAATATCACGTTGAGCAGCGTAGCGAACGCGACTTCATCGGTTGACCGCATCGACATCGCGCTTGATTATGTCAATTCGATATCGCTGACAGTCGGAGTGCAGCAAAACCGGGTTTCGGGCATAATCGATGATCTTGAGTCGATCAATGTTAGCTACTCGTATTCATTTGACAATATCGCGGGAGCGGACATGGCTGAAGCAGCTTCAAATTTCGCAAAGTACAGTCTAATGCTCAACTCGGCGACTGCGGTTGCCGCGCAGACATTCAACCTTACGAACAACATAATCGGCATACTGGACTTGTGGAATCAGAGATCGTCGGACTGAAAAAGATAATCATGTCAATGAAGAAAACGGCGGGCCGCAAGCCCGCCGTTTTTTCTTTGGTAAATATCGTGACGGATTATTTCCCACGAATGATGTTGAAGAGAGCCGAAGCGGCCTCGCGCGGGCCGTCTGACTCATAGCCGTCGATGGCGAGGCGCGTGCGCACCTGTCCGACGAATATCCCGTTGGCGAAAGCAGTGTCGAAGATGCGGCGGGCAAGCGCGTCATGTATTTCTTCGTATTGCGGAGGGCCGAAGATATTGGCGAAATACGAATGTACGAGACCGGTCGATGTCGTCGTGCCTTTTGCCATGGCTTCGCCTCTGCTGAAGACTGCGAAGGCGTGTTCCGCTGTCTCGAAACGCTCGATGACGGGGTGCGAGTCGTCCACCTGTTCATAGTTGTTGGCGTAGAGCAGGAAATCGACTTTGGCGCCGGACAGGATGTCGGTAAGTGACGTGACGGGGACAACGACGCGGGCGTTGACTTTTTGGGGGCTCATAAAAATCGCACGGTCGACCTGTGCGAAAGCGAATCCCTGCTGGAGATCATCGAGGCGGACGAAAGCTCCGATCTCGGTGCCGCGGGCAATTATCGCCCCGTCCGTGTCCACGTCGACTGAGCCCATATCATCGGCGATGATGCGCATATTGCGGATTTCGTTGCGCCCGAGAGTGCGGAAGGCTTCGAGGAGTTCGGACTTGCCGGTGGCGGTGTCTCCGAGGAGCAGGATGCCGGCGGATGTGCGGTTGCGCAGTTCTATGTGTGTCATGGACCCGTGATATGGCATGACCGATTTTTTCATCATGATGATATTGTGAAGCGTCAGGATCATTTTCTTGAGATAGCCGAAATAGCCGAAACGGTCTTCTTCGGGAGCGGCGGCGAGCATTATGCCGTTGGCGGAGTCGTCGAAGAAAATAGTGGGAAGGTTGCCGAACCGGGCGAGGTGAGCGGAGGGTGCGCCGAAGAGGTATATCGCGTCGGGGCCACCAGCGACCTGCTCGTCCGTGGCGAGTTCGAACAGATTGGCGAGGGCGCATCCGAGTCCCATGAATCTCTGGTGGAAATAGACGAAAACCACCAGGGGGCCGACCTGTGCGGGATAGCAGAGCCATGAGGATTTGTCGAGGTCCATGCCATCGAACGGGTTGCGATCGACTTTCTGGAACTGACCGGTGCGAGTGTTGATGGGCGGGTCCATGATGAGCGGCGGATTGATGAGCACCTGACGGATGACGTGTATGCCCTTGAGCATATCGTTGTATCTGGAAGGGCCGTTCCAGTCCTTTTCGACAGCGATCAGCCCGACATCGCAGCCTGCCGCGACCTGCCTGTAGATACGTGGCCGGTTGCCGGTGATGTTTTCGCATATATCGCGGTAGAGGCTGCGTACGAGATGGTTGAGCTGTTCGATAGTGGCATTGAATGTGCGGTAGGGGCGCCGGTCATAACTTTCGTCGCCCTGCTCGGAGTGACATACCATGAAACGGTCAAATGAACGCCAGTGATCATACATGCCTTCGACGAAACGGTGAAGGGTGTGCGAGGCAGACAGGAAGCGGGCAGCGCCGGGCTGCTGTGCGGCTACTTTTTCGATAGGAGCCTCATCGAGTTCGCGCAGGAAATGAAGGAGCAGGATTTTGTCATCGTGATTTCTTATGTCGAGACCGGTGTCGTCGACAAGAGGCGAGTCATGTGCCTTGAGTTTGTCTATGTAAAGTGACAGCATGATTGAGAAAGCTTCGCTGTTGATAAGGTCATGCGTCGTCTTGCAAACGGCGCCTTCGGTGTGGATGATGATCTGGCTTGCGCCGATGTCGATTCTTTTCAGCATTTCGATAAATCCTCCAGTGGGGTCGTTGTGTGGGTGCGCGAAAACAGTTCGCCTTGCCCCAATAATCCAGTGTTGGGAAGGCGAACCTGCCGGGATCAGCGTTTAGTAGTGAATTCGGGGAATACAATGTCTCTGAAGACAGACAGGGCTGAAAGCGCTGCCATGTTATTCCTGATAATTGCATTTCCCGAACTCACGAATTTCTCCTGCCGTCCGCTTCGTAGCGGAATGATCTCGTGCCGCGCCGCCGCTTCGGGCGACCATTGACATTATAGGGACTAATGGGATGTTTTTGAAGTAGTGTCTTCAGAAAACGAAAAAACCGCCTGGTTGGCGGTTTTTTCGTCACGCGCCCGAGAGGGCTCGAACCTCTGACCTCAAGATCCGCAATCTTGCACTCTATCCAACTGAGCTACGGGCGCAAAGAACGAATTAATTATACGAACTGATTTCGTGAAGTCAATATTACCGGAATGGTTTTGCGGCAAAACCGGTCACTTTTTTGCCGAATCGAGGGCTGAGGGCTGGAATTGCTATCTGATTGCGGCCAAAGTACCAGAAACTATGAAATGCCAGAAATTAATGATAACATCTATTGGGAAGTCATTGTTTTTTGCCAAGTCCAATCATTTCGCACTGGAGTGTTTCTTTTGCCGGTAAATATCGAAAAAACCTGTATAGAAGACCTGATAATCGTCAAGCCGGAAGTATATGAAGACGAGCGTGGATTTTTCATGGAAGTATTCAGAAAAGACCAGTTCTCGGAGCTCGGGCTGCCGTGTGAGTTTGTGCAGCTGAATCATTCGCGATCGCAGAAAAATGTCGTGCGTGGACTGCATTTCCAATGGGAGCCGCCTATGGCGAAGCTGATGAGGGTGACATCAGGGGCGGCGTTTCTTGTGGCGGTGGACATCCGCAAGGGTTCGCCTACGCTCGGGAAATGGTTCGGGCTGGAGGTTTCGGCGAAGAATAAGCTGCAGTTATTTGCGCCTGCCGGCTTCGCGCGCGGGTTTTGCGTGCTGTCGGATTTCGCGGAGGTACAGTATCTTACGACTGGTATTTATAATCCCGCGTGTGAGTCGGGCATATTGTGGAATGATCCGGCGATAGGGATCGAATGGCCGGTCGGCGAACCGATTCTTTCGGGCAAGGATCGTGATGCCGGGACATTGGCGCAATGGCTCGATCGCGCGGAATCAGATACTTTCAAATATTGAATGGGCGGGTGACAAGATGACAGTACCCGACCCGGCAAAGCCGGCATGCGATGCGTCCGGCGCGAAACCGGTGTGTTATTTCGGCGCCTACAACAATCCTTTTCCGAGGAATACGGTAATCAGGACAGGGCTCGAACGGTGTGGCGTGTCAGTCGTGCAGTGCTGTACGGAGCCTGTCAATGTTTTTACGCGTTATGCGAAACTTGCGGTGAAGTATTTCAGGGAAGCGCGAGGGTGCAGCGTCATTGTTGTGGGTGAGGGGCGTCATTGGGATGTGCCGCTCGCGCGGCTGCTCGGTGCGCTGACTGGCAGTAAGGTCATCCTTGACGCATTCATTTCGCATTATGATTCGTGGGTGCTGGACAGGCCCGAATTCAGGCCGCATTCGCGTCAGGCAGTGATGATGTGGTTTGCGGACTATTTCGGTGCGGCGCTGGCTCACAGGGTGTTGATGGACACGCATGCTCATATTGATTTCTATTGCGGGATGTACCCTGTTGCGAAGGAAAAATTTGTGAGAGTGATTTCGACGACGACCGATGACATGTTTTTCGTGTCGGAAATGACGCCGCCGGAGGATGGCAAACTCCATGTGATGTATCAGGGGTCATATCTGCCGCTGCATGGCATGGAGTATATTGTCAGAGCGGCGAAGCTGCTTGAGGCTCACGAGGATATCGTGTTCCATTTTGTCGGCGACAGCGGATATGTTTACGACGATGTCCGGAAGCTGCACGCCATGCTCGATCCGGGTAATATCGTGTTTCATCCACGTACAGATTATGCGGGGATACTGGAGCATGTCAGCCATGCGCATGTATGTCTCGGGATATTTGGAACGACTGGGAAGGCTTCGAGAGTGATCCCCAACAAGGCATTCGAGGCGATAGCGACGCGCAGGGCGCTCGTCACGGCAGACAC
>CAZQSL010000094.1:0-14879 GCA_964595945.1 uncultured bacterium | reverse complement strand
ATGCCCTGTTGTATGGCGCCGAAATCATGTTCCATCCGGCTGAAAGACTGATGGCTGCCTCCGAAGTAGTATCGGCGATATCAGCCGGGAATGTATATGCGAAGTCCGAATCGCCGTATGTCTTTATCCAGAATGCCATGCCAGGTGCTAACGAATGCGGTACGTAGTACTTCGACATGACCGCGTCTTCGTCGCGGGAGGGGTCCCAACTGTACAGTTTGTACTCGCTGTTGCCGAATACTGACAGGACATCGGCGGGTGAAGGGTTGACAGGCATTCCGGCGAGTATCCATTTGTGGTGAGGGAATGTCCCTGAAATAATGGTCGATGTCGAAATGGATATCGAACGATAGATGCTGGTGACACGGGCGGCCGCGTCTGTGGCGGTGATGCGGACTGTGTAGCTGCCGGCGAGTGTCGTGGCATCCCATGAGGCGAGAGTGGATGGGGTTTGTACGGATGCGGCCCCAGTCGCGATTTCTTTCCAGACGACCGGCGCCGTACCGGTGCCATAGGCGATCGACCATGAAACAGGCGTGGCATCGGTCAATACCCCTGTGATGTCGATGACCCCGGATGTGTACCGGGCATTGTCCAGTGGTGAAGAAATTTCGACGGCGGGCGCCAATGTGTCGACAGTGACACCATCAGTCGTGGCTGTAGCCGATCTGAGTCCTATGTTGTTGACAGCGATGACTGAGGCATAGCAGGTGGTGCCATCCATGAGAGAAAGCCCAGTAGCTGTGTATGTGGTCCGTGTAGCGGGCACTTGCGTCCAGTCGACTACGTCAGCCGCCCCGGCGGTGGTGCCGATGGCAAAGAGGTAATGGGCTATGCCGGTTTCGGGATCGGAAGAGGCGCTCCATGTGGCGGTTAGCGTGTCTGGCGTGGCGACGTACGAGAGATCGGAGGATATCCCGTCGATGATCGTTTCTATATCTGATGGAGCGGTAGCGTCGGGGTTTTTGAGGAAAATCTCGAAAGGCGCTCCATAGGGAATCCCGTCCACCATGACCGTAATTGTCGCAGTCACATTTTCGTTGGCTGTCGCGGTGAAGGAAAAAGAAGCGCTGCCATCAGTCAAGGCCGTTGCGGTTGCGAATGGAAATGAAATCCCGTTATATGATGAAGAAATTGTCACGATGCCGCCGGCGAAGGGATTGCCGCAAGTGTCGATGGCCTTTACCGAAATGGTGCCGGAGTCAGTGCCATTGGCAGCGAGGCGGTTGACGGAGTCAGTGTATGGATACCGCAAGATGGGGTATTCCACACCTTCGAGAAGGGCTGCCTGGTCATAACGATAGCCTGTAGGCTGCGAGGGATCAGGCGATGAAGTTGTGGTAGCTACTGATGCGAGGGAGGCTGTCAGGATAGTTATGGGGTCGGAATTGCCGGTAATCGTGGCGCCTGATACTGAAATGGCCGGTGTTTCGGAAGAATTGGCAAAAATGACGCCGGGTATGATTGCGACCCCATTGGAGAAAGTATAAGAGGCCGGTGCCGGAAGAAACGGCTCGACGCCTGCCGGAGAAGCAGTCGCGCTGGTGGTGAAGGCAAGTGTATCGCTGACGAATGATGTATCAGTGGCGGACATGTTGTTGAGGGCAGTGACGACGATGGCGAATGGCACTCCGGCAGTTTCCATTCCGTCATGTTCCGTCGATAGAGCGAATCTCGTAGCGGGCTGGATGCCCAAAGTTACAGGGGTGCTCGTGCCTGTAGCCGTTGCTGCTGAATTGATGGCCGAAAAAATGACAATGCCCGGATCGCCGGAATAAACCATGCTTGCGAGTGACGCCACGCCCGATGTGAAGTCCATTGTCCTGTCGATATGATTCATGCCGCCAGTGCCGAGCCCCGTGACAGTGCCGTTTCCGCTTGCGGTTACCGTAACCATGCCGGCGCCGGCGTCAAAGCCGGTCACGGGATTTCCGGAGATGTCCAATGCTGATAATGTGCCGGTGGCGAATGGAATGCCGATTGTCTGGGGGGATGATAAGTCGAAAGCGAAGTGATCAAGTGCGCCGTGTCCGATGGCGACCATTCCGCTAGCACCGGACGCTCCTGAAACGGCTGTGGCAGTGAAAGAATATGTGCCAGCCGCTCCAGTGTAAACCATGGTATCGAGAATCGCAATGCCATCCGTGAAGTCGTTGGGCCTGTCGAGGACATCGAGATTGCCGGACCCGAGTCCTGTCAATTCATATCGTTCCGAATCCGATACTATCGTCACCATGTCACTGCTGGCGTCGAAGCCGGTGACGACATTGTCGTAACGGTCGAGCGCGGTGAGTGTGTTGGCTCCGGTGAATGGAGAATTGTTGATCTGGGGCGAATACAGCGACAGTGCGAAATGATCGACAGCAGAATGTGTTACGGTGAAGACCGCCACGGTAGATGACGCGAAAAGATTGGGCCAGGAATTGCCAGCCTGAGCGGATGGGACAAGAGTCAATGGCACGTCTGAGGCTAATGTATCACTGACAGCGATAGTGGCCGTGCCGCCGGAGAGCTGGCAGACAATCGACGTGTCGGCATTGCCTGAAACATCCGGGACATTGGCGCATGTGGTCGAGGAAATGTCTTTCGACGACGACGCTGCTCCGCCCGCAAGCGTGATGGTGAGTGTCGCGTACGAATCGGGACCGGTAGTGACAGGATGTCCTGAGCTGTCAAAGACGGATACGTCAATAGAAGTGGGCGTGCCGGCGATGATGACCGGGGCAGTGGCGCTTACCGCAATATAATCGGTGGCGGGGAACAGGACAACCTCGCACTCAGCCGGCGTCTCGGAGGACGGAGTGCAGTTCACCGGTTCCGAGTTGGCATAGTCTTTGTGAATATCCCCGTTGATATCGACATCGACAACCGATACGAACCCGCCCGAGAGATCGAAACTGGCCGTGGGGAGGGCAAATTTATACAGGCCGGGGATGTCCGGTGATCCTGTGTAATGAATCGGCTCTACGACCGTGCCTCCGGCATTTTTGAAAAGCATATTGGATCGGGTAAGTCCCGCGATGGCGCTGGAAGCTTGATCGGAGACTTGCACCGATGTATTGAGTAGCAGCGTGGTGCTGGCGGAAAGGACTGATGTATCCGAAACCGATCCGAGCGTGAACGTAGATGTCAGATAGCCATCGGCAGCGGCGCTGGCCTGGAAAACGGTTGCCGGGATGTCCCCTGACGGCTCGATCAGAGGGATGGATATAATACCGTCGGCCATACCGTCGGCATCGGATTCGCTGCCGTCGATGTATGGGCCCGTTGTAGTGTAAAAATCGGCAGAAATGAAAACGGCAACTGGCGATGAGGGCACGGAGTCGAATTCGTCGGTGAGAACGATCCGGGTATTGGGCGTGAACCCTGCCGCGTAGTTGACCGTGCCGGCGGCGAGTGAGACAAGTGGTGAATATTCACCGAGTATGACGGAAGTCTGCCGGGAACCCTGCGGCAGGGTAATGCTGTCGAACGCGCCGGGATTGCCGGTCCTGACCGGCAGATAGCCGTCGACGGAGGCGTCTAACGAGCATGAGGCGGGGGCGACTGCCCAGAAAAGTGTGGAATTTACCGGGTCAACCGCCGTAGGCATATACTCGCAGAGTGTGATGCTTCCGCTCTCTGGCGGGATGCTACTTCCTATGAAATCCGCGATTTGCATCCTGAAAAGATACTGCAGCCCCGTGAGTGTCACTTCGGAGCCGGCCGGTATGGAAGCTGCCGGAGCCGACGTCGAGCCGAGGGTGATCACCGTTTGAGTGGAGGCGCTGACCGAGACATTGGAAAGGGCGGTGTTGGTCGTGGCAGCGGACACATAGCCCGGCAGCACAATGCTGACCGGCGCGGTAGTGTCTTCGGATGTGGTCCAGTAATATACCGGTTTGCCATAGGTGAGGTATCCGCCTGTCAACTGCGACTCCATGACCGAGCTGTCGCTTATCGCGTCCGGAGCGTTTCCATTGTATGTGATTGCAGTGAACGAATTGATGTCGGCTTCGTCTCCGTCCGCCAGGAACGGGATCGCTCCAGTCTCGGTGCCGACTATGACCTTGAGGGGGAATCTGACGGCATCGGTCGCGGAAAATTCGACATTCGTCTGCGCTTCGGGCGATGCGGATTCATTTGCATACTGGCTCTGAGCGATCACCGGTACATAGCCCGGAACGGTGAGACGGAAATAAATGGCACCTGTGGCAGAGGGAGCTATCCCGAGCGTTTCGCCTTCGTTATAAAGCCTGATGATTGCCGTAGATGTCGATACGCAGGCAGCATCGGGACAGACATCGACTATGGCGGATGACAGGGGCAGCGTCTGACCGGACTCGTCGACGACATCGCCAGCATTGACAGCGAAAGCGAAATTGACAACAGGACTATCTGACGAGATCACCTGAGGATCGTTGCCACGAGAGCGTATCGTTTCAAAGGGGAAAGTGAATGATTCGACATACCCCGGCACGTCGATCTTCAATGAGGGAGAGAATGACTGAAGCGAAACAGGACAGTAATACTCGCCGCCCGACACCTTGCACTCTGCCGTGAAATCATCTCCCATATACACGGCGGCATCCAGAATCTGGTCTCCGGCATCGTTGTATAGTGCGGTCATTTTGTAGCCGAACTGAAGAGACGCAGTCGCTGGGATATTGAGCGCGGCGAGCGAAAACGCGCCCGCGGACACATTCGCCGTGACATATCCGTCGTGGACGACTTTAAGGGCGAGCGCTTCGCCGTTCGTGTCGCAGCCGGGTTCGGGCATTGACAACACATCGCCGGAAAGCGCTATGACACCATTGACAAGACCGTCGACGTCGCATGAAGCATCTCCGTCATAACAGTATGCGCTGTAAAGACCGTCACAAGCTTCGTCAGGGATGCACACGTAATTTGTATCTTCGCAGAAATAGTGAAGGGTGGAGCCGGGAACACTGTTGCCGAGTTCATCCCGGACGGCGACCACATACATGGCGGTGCCAGATGGCTCGCCCTTACGCACGTAGAAAACATCCTGAAGCGTCGAATAATTGCCGAGAACATCGTAAGCGCGGACAGATACGTAATTGGTCCCGGTGGCGATCGCCGAGAAATCGACGCCCCAGTCGGAAGTGTATGAATGTGTAGCGATTTCCGTCGCGATATCGGTCCATGCCATGATTTCGGTCCCTGTCACATCAGGGCCTGACCAGACTGTATACTGGACCCTGTCGAGCAGAGAAAGCGCATCGTGGAAATCGACATCGTATACCGCGCCGGGATCGGTCGAGTGATACACGAGATCGCCATTCTGATTGTCTGTGACAGTTGGGCCTTCACTGTCGTAGACGAGC
Source organism: uncultured bacterium (assembly GCA_964595945.1). Lineage (GTDB taxonomy): Bacteria > UBP15 > UBA6099 > UBA6099 > JAJRTR01 > CAZQSL01. Next base: position 9,552 of record CAZQSL010000094.1, on the reverse strand, counting down.
GTCAGAGCCTGATTGGATGCCAAGTCGCCAAAGTAGCCGTACTTGTCAGCACATGCGAAGTATAAATTGTTGAAACCTGCGTCCAGGCCTGAAATGACACAGTTTATGGCCGCCGTGCCGCTGGCGTTTGCAACGCTCGAACACAAGTTCGAGCCAGGCATGACAGTGTAATCGACATTGTCACGCGACCATTTACAGTCAGCGTCGACGTCGCTTGTGAAAGAAACGGATACCGTAGATGACGCGACGACGGATGCGTCCTGGGGCGTCCAGTCCGTAAGCGTGGGATGAGTAGTCGAGAAAACTATGAGCCCCGCGGCGCCATCGGCCACATACACGTGTTTCCCGGCAGCGAATACTCCCGCCGCCACGTCATCCGTATCGTAAGCGGCAGCAGACACGGGAGCAGCCGGATCGCTGATGTCGACGATCTGAAGACCTGCGGCCGAATCACCGACATAGGCAAAGCTGCCGGAAACATATATGTCGAATGCCGAACCCGGTGTGTCGTACATCCCGGCAAGATAAGGATTGGCAGGGTCCGCGATGTTGATCACGGCAATGCCCGAATCAGCGTCCGCGACATAAGCGTAATTGCCAAACAGATAGACGCCTTCAGCCGTCCCGGCTGTGTCATAAGTACCGGTTACCACGGGGTTGGCCGGATCGGATATGTCCACGATCTTCAAGCCTTCGGAACCATTGGCCACATAGGCGTATTTGCCGGCGATGGTGACATCCCAGGCATTGCCGCCAAGCGCGACCGAGCCGGTTATGGATGGGTTGGCAGGGTCGGAAACATCCACGATCTGCAATCCTGCGTCCCACGCGGCAACATAGGCATGCCTGCCCTGCTGATAGACGCCGAGAGCCTGCGATGGCAGAGCGGCATTTCCGGTGAAAGCAGGATTCGACGGGTCGGATACGTCGATGATCTTGAGCCCCGTGGTGTCATCGGCCACGAAAGCGTAGTTGCCCGCGACATGGACATTCTGCGCGTTGGTCATGCCGTTGTAGTTGCCGATGATGACGGGATTGGCTGGATCGGTAATGTCGCGAATCTGGAAAACGCCGCTCCCGGCCGCCTCATAGGACAGGTTGCCGGAGATATGGATGCCGCGGAGGCTGCCGCCGGTCGGCGCGGAGGCGATCTGCCTGAGATGGGGCGTGGCTGGCAAGTTGACAACATATACTATTTCTTCCGGCACGGGCATTTCATTGCCACTCTTGTCGCCGCAGATGACGTACACGGTAGCCGTGCCTGTGTCAAGGCCGCTGACGTGGCAAATATTGACGCCTGTGAGATCGGGCGTGCAGTGATTGACCATAGATGATAGCGGCGCGCTGCTCAGGCCCCATTTACACATGGACTCTTCGCTGGTGGAGACGCGTACGACTGCGTTGCCGGATTCGACAACACTGCCGGACATCGGAGAAACCGATATGATTTCGGGACAGGCCTGATCGACATAATAGGTGACGATGGCATTGGTGGAAGTCGCGCCTGTATAACCGTCAGCATCCGAGCAGGCGAAATATACCGAATTGGTCGCGTTTGCCGCGAGTCCTTCAACTGCGCACGCGTGTGTCGTGTCGAGTGCGCCGCAGTTATTGGGCATATCGTCGAACAGGTCATCAGTAAGCGACCATTTGCAGATAGCGGGAACATCCGTGTCGAAAGTGACCGATGCCGATGAAGTTGTGATGACCGATGCGGTTGCCGGTGAAATGGAACTCACCACAGGGATCACGGGCGTTAATATCTTGAGTCCGTTCCCCCCTTCTGCGGCATATACTATAGAGCCTGAGACATAAGCGCTCAAGAATCTGTCGGTGGTCGTATACGATGTTTTCAGAGTTGGGGATGCCGGATTGGAAACGTCGGCGATCCTGAGCCCCCCGCTCTGGTCGGATATGTATGCGTAAGTACCTGCCACGAATACTCCATAAGCTGTCGAAGGCGTATCGAGCACGCCTGCGAAAACCGGGTTGTAGGGATCGGCGACATTGATGACGACAAGTCCGGACGCACCGTCCGCGACGTACGCGTAATTGCCTTTTACATACACGCCGTATGAATAATCGGGAGTGTCATAAGCGCCGGTGAGGACTGGGATGACAGGGTTGGATATATCATAGATTTTCAGCCCGCTGGAGCCAAATGCGACATAAAGATATTGCCCCGCCACGTATACCCCATAAGCGATGCCGCCCGGGATGGAGCTGACGGTGAAGGGCATTGCCGGATTGGAAATGTCGACAAGCAGGGCGCCCGAGTCTTCGTCAGCGACATAGGCGTAACTGCCGGATACGAAGACGCCGCGCGGCTCGTCGGGGGTATCGAGAGTCGATACGTGCATGGGCGCCGCGGGATTGGCAATGTCGATTATCACGAATCCTCCGCCAGCATCGCCGACATAAGCATGGTTGCCTACCACATATACCGCTCTTGAAGAGCCCGGCGTATCATAGTATCCTGCCTCCACAGGCGCCGATGGGTTGGAAACGTCAAATATCCTGAGTCCATCGCCATAATCGGCAATATAGGCGTAATTGCCGTTAACATAGATAGCCTGCGCATCACTCGCCGTGTCGCGGGTCGCGGAGACAGCGAGATTTGTCGTGACACCCGATGTCACGGTATATGACTGCGTAATGGTAACACCCTCGTTGCCGAAGTTGTCGACACAAGCCAGACTGACGTTGTTGGGGCCTTTCGAGAGTCCGCTCACGCGGCATTCCTGCCCCATGCCACCAGGTGTCCGCACGCAGTAGTCTGCCATGCCTGAATAGGCCGATGACTCAAGGGCCCATTTGCATGTGGCGGGTTTGCTGGTCGTGAAAGTCATGAGCATATTGCCGGATTCGATAGCCGTGCCACCCGCTGGAGAGATGTTTTGTATCTCCGGCGGAGTCGCATCTACATATATGCTGTAATGTGTGTTGGATTCCGCCGTATCCGCGTTTTCGTCCACGTCGCGGCAGGCGAAGTAGACTGTATTTGTCGCGTTCGCCGTCAAGCCCGAGATTAGGCAGGTATGGACTGCATCTGCGCTGCTGCATGGATTGGAGTCCACCCCATAACCATAGTCGCCAGTGATCCTCCAGTCGCAGGTAGCGCCCTCGTTAGTCGCGAAGGTGACGAGTAATGAAGTCGTGCTGACCGTCGAATCGGAAGGTGGGACGAACACGCTTTTGACCGGAGGTCGCGCTCCTGTCAGGGATATCCGTGCATTGGTGCCTGTCGCGCCAGTATAGCCATTCGCGTCCATACAAGCTATATACGCGACGTTGGGACCATCGACAATGCCGCCCATTTCGAACGTATGGCTCAGGGTTGCCGTGCCGTCGTCGGTCATGGCTGTCATCGTTTCGTACAGGTCGCTGGTTTCCGACCATTTGCAGGTGGCATCGATGTCCGTGGTGAACGTTATGGTCTGAGTGGCGGCAGTGACAGTGCTTTCGACTTCAGGGGAAATAGTCACGACCGACGGCGGCGCCTGATAGAAAACCTGATATTCGGAATAGTTGCCGGAGTACACGTTGTTACCCTGCGCGAATATGCTGTATTCTGTCGACGATGTGGGATAGCTGCCCACGAGTTGAGGAGTCGCGGGAGCCGTGATGTCGAGCACGTGCACGGAGAGACTGTCGGTGAACACATAGGCATACCGGCCGTATGGGTGAACGCCGTAGAAGGAAACTGATGCCGTCGCATAAGTGGCGGCAAGCGAAGGATTACGGGGATCGGAAAGCTGGTAAATCAAAATCCCGGCGCTGTTTGCCGCGGCATAGAGGTAACCGCCCGCATTGCGCAAGTGCGAAACGGGTTCCGGTGCCGCCAGCGAAGCGACATGCAGAAGTGATGCCGGGTTTGTGATGTCCACCACTTCAATCACGCCGGTTCCGTTTTCTGAGTCTTCGCCGATGTACGCATAACTTCCGGCGATATCTATGGAAAGAGGCATGCTTTCCGTATCGTACACAGTGAGGATGGAAAGGTTGGCAGGATCGGCGACATCGATCACGAGCATGCGTTTGTAACTGGATTCGCCGTGCCGCATCGTGATATACAGGCTATTGCCCGAAAGCGCCATGCCGGTCGGAATAGTCGTGTAATCGCTTATGGATATAAAACCTGACAATGACGGCGCTGACGGAGATGAAACATCGTAGACGCGGAGAGTTTTATCATTGTTGCCATCAGTGAAATACAGTATCCCGTCGCTTGTGACATACATCGAGGTGACGAACGTGGTATCGGTGATGGACGAGACAATCTGCGGATTGCCGGGATCGGAAATGTCGATGATGCTGATCCCGTAATCGTCAGACGCTACATAGGCATAATCCCCGGATACGGCCTGGAGTGAAACGGAATAACCGGGAACGGGCGTATAATTGGTCGAAACAAGATGTGACGTGGTTTTAGGTGCGACATACCCGAGCAGTGTATCCGGAGTGACATTGCCGGCACTGTCCGAGCAGGCGAATGACACCTGCGTGTTACCATCGGGCAAGCCTGCCACAAAACACTCCTGTCTGTTTGCGCCGACTGGCGTGCAGTAGTTGGGCATCGCATCGTAGAGAGCGCCATCGAGAGTCCATCTGCACCGGGAAAGTTCGGTGACGTCAAATGTGACCACCGGATTCGCCGTTGTCAGAGTGGCACCGTCGGCTGGGCTGAATCCACTAAGCGACGGCGTGACGAAATCCAGCATGTATTGTACTGACACACTGCTTTCGTTGCCCGCCACGTCGATACATGCGATAAACAAGGCAGCGCCTGGAGTCATCGGGATGCCCGTGACCGGACAGCTCTGTGAAGTAGTGCCGCTGCCGCACATGTCGGTCATCTGATCATAAGCCGTTTCGGACATTCCCCACTTGCAGGACGTGGCTTCGTCGGTGGTGAATGTCACGATGGGCGATGTCGTGTTGATGTATCCGGCTCTGGGGGAAATGCCGGAAATCGAAGGGATCGTATTGTCTATCGCATAAGCGACACTCTGCGTGACGCTGGTGATTCCGATAGCGTTGATACACGAGAAAAAGATAGTGGCCGGGCCCTCTTCCAGATCGAACAGTTCGCACGACTGCGACTTCGTACCCATTCCATCACAAGAATTCTCCATGACGTCATAATGCACATCCTCAGTCGACCATCTGCACAGGGCATCATCGCCAGTGGAGAATTTGACAGCCCCGTTAGCATGATTGGCCGATCCATCCGGGGGCGTAATGCCGCTTATGTCCGTAGCGATGGCTTTCACGATCTTGAGCCCCTGCACATAATCGGCGAGATACGCATATCCACCGGAAAGGGCGAGCCCGTAAAAGGAGCTTCCGTAGTCGACAATCGATACATATTCCGGATTTGAGGGATCGCTGACATCTATTACATTGATACCGCCGCCGTCAGTGCCAACGAAAAGGTAATTCCCGCTTTTGCGGATTCTCACCCCGTTTCCCTCGAGCGATACCTGAGCAAGTATGGACGGAGTGCCAGGAGATGATACGTCTACTATTTTTAGGACTGCCGACTCTGCCACATAGGCATAGTTGCCTTCGGCATACACGGCCGAAGCGCTCTGAAGCGAGATACTGCCGATCTGAGCCGGACTGCCTGGGCTTGACAGGTCAATGATATAGACCCCCTGGCCAGTGGCAAGATACGCGCGCCCATTGTCGATGTGGATGTCGAAAATGCTCGTATCGGTGACGGAAAAAGTGCCAATAATGGAAGGACTGGCGGGATTGGATATGTCAACTGACTGCATGTCTATACCCTGATAGATTACGTAGGCGTAACCGCCCGATACGGCGAGCGCGCTGACATCCACCTCGATGGGTACTATCGATCCGGCGATAGCCGGATTGGCATGATCGGTGAAGTCGAGGATTTTGAATCCCCCGACACCGTCGGCGACATAGGCGTAATCGCCCGTTACGACCACATTCTTGGCCTCGGACATGGGCACGGAAACAACCGCTGCCGGATTCGCCGGATCGGTGATGTCAAACACTTCCAGCCCACTGCCGGCAGCCACATAGGCATAGTTGCCGGATACATCTATGCTTGTGGCATTTCCCGCGGTGCCGATGCCGCCAACATTCCCTTTGACTGTATAATTCACAACCGCGTTCTGCTCTGCCGGTGCGAAATAGCCGTCTTCATAGGCGCATGCCAGGTAAATGGTATTTGTCGAAGACGTTGAAAGTTCCGAAAAATAGCAACTGTGCGACTTGTCGCCGGTGATGTCGCAGTCATTGTACATGCCATCATAGCTGTCTTCACTGTAAAATCCAAACCGGCAACTGGCATTGACATCGGTGGTGAAAGTGATTGTCGTGACCGGCATTTCCAGCACATGATTGTCGGGCGGGGAGATGTTGTTCATCGCGACAGGCACACGATACTTGAGTATCTCTCCGAGATTGCCTTCCATGGCGTAATACCCGCCGGCATAACACATCCGCATATTTCCCGAGCAAGCGACCGAAGTCAAGGTCTCGATTCCATCTGCCTGATGTATGGGACTCCAGTCCCCTCCGCTATCCTCTGTCTTCAGTATCTGGCCATAGCCCGCGCCGTTATCTCCCGCCACGAGACAGGCCGTGGCATCATCATTGCAGGATATTGCCGTAAATGAGTATGTTGCCGTGCTATTGTATATAGTGACCCAGTCAGTTCCGGAATTTGTCGATTTCAGGATTACACCATAATTGTCAGCATCATAACCAGCCACATAACAGGACACTCCATCGAGCGAACACTCCACATCCATGACGCCATGGTCAGAAACCGAGGTGTAAACGATATTCCATGATGAACCGCTGTCGGCGGTTTTCAGTACCACTCCCTTGCCGGCACTGACATCAGGGCCGGAAGAGTCGCGGCCTGCCGCGTAACATGCCGTACCATCCGAAGTACAGTCAATCCTGGAAATAAGCGCCGTTCCCGCGCTTGAGTAGACCGTGCTCCAGTCCAGTCCGCCGTTTGCAGTTTTCGTGATGTACCCGCCGGACCCTGTAACACTGGCCCCAACGGCGTAGCATACAACCATGTCAGATGTGCAGGATAACGAATTCAGAAGTTGCTCCCCGCTTGTGAATACCCGTTCCCATGAGACGCCGTAATCGGATGTCTTCATCACGGCACCAGTGTTTTCAGCGTCAAACCCGGATATGAGACATGTAGAAAAATCCCCCGAACAGGCTATCCCTTCGATGACGGAAATATCACTGCCGGAATATGCGACATTCCAGTTGACACCGCTGTCAGTGCTACTCAGGACAGTGCCGTATGAATCGACGTCTGTGCCTGCCGCCAGGCATATCATCCCATTGTCGCTACATGTGACCGCAGTGACTTCACTGACTGTAAAGCTATCGTAAACAGTCAGCCAGTTGCCCACTGACCCGCCACTAGTGCTGCCTCCAAATGCCGTGGTACTTTCCCCAATGATAATGGCAGTGACTGCAATTACCATCGTAAGCGCTATTATCGCGAAGCGTTTCATGTATGCATCCCCCGGTGCTAATAGTAGTAATCAGCATCTGCTGATTGTGTTTTCATTGCGTCAGAAGGCAATTCCTCCACCGGCGCTTATTACGCTTGCCATGCTGCTGATAACTGGTTTGATGATAAGTGTGGAAGCCCTGTCTGACAAACAGCCGGCATCATCCGAAAACAGAGTAATCTCGGGGTGATAACCTGCTGCGGCAATTTCGCGCAAGGTGCAGGGATGGTACATGCAGAAGAGAGTAAAATCCGCTCCACAACCGAACATCGATCCAGCCGCCCTGACCTTCTGCACCCACACATCTCCTTCGATTGGCATGGCCTTGTGACACCCCGGTTTACCCTTAAGGTTGCGAGGCGAACAAGTTAGTTACAAAACAAATTGTGAACAATATGAATTCTCTCTATCCCGATTTATCATCCTTCATATTATTACAATCATATATCCATGATACACCATCGCCCCTATGCAGAAAACATTAAATATCAAATACTCCTTCGACAACTACTGGACAACACCGGAAAAGACGTTGTAGCGGCATGATATCTGCCTGAGCACTACATGTGGAATTCAGCGGCAACGGCCGGAGGCGGGGGAACAATGATATCCGCAGGGATATGACAATTCGGCAATCCGCATACATACACCGACGCCCGTATACAATCAGACATCCATACACGATAATATCGCGCCAATTGGGTTTTATTCCTGTTCTTCACACGGCATGAGACGCACGAAAAAGCTTCAGTAGCCACAATACAACCCCATGCCAGTTGAGATCCACCGACTTGTAGCGGAACACCCGATACATCTGGCTCGCCGTCGATGCATCAATCGTCAGCGATATCGACCGTTAGCCAGCCGGACTGCCCGATCAGGCTGCCGGCACGCGTGATGTCGGCGGGACTGTTCACATTTATGTATTCGCCGCGGAAGGCAGCCGCCCGCAGGCTCACGCCACACCCGATCATGTCCGCGATCAGGTCGGTGATGCCGAATGTCATTTCGCCGCGCATGGCACATATTGCCTCTTCGACATCCGGTTTTTCGAAAAAATAGACACCCGCTCCGCACAGCAGGCCACCGGGAGAAGCAGGTTTTTCGATCACTGCGCTCACATGCCCCCGCCTCATCGCGACTCCAAAGTTTTCGCGCACGGCGCCCACATCCCCGTCCCTGATGACTACTATCGTCGACCCTGCCACCTGCTCCCTGACAATTGTACCGTTGAACATACAATCTCCGAGCAGCGCCGCGAACTGTTCGCCGGTTTTTCTCATCCCGCTGACGATAGCCCCGCCGGAGCCGCCGTATTCCTTTTGTTCGACATAGACAATACGGCATGGGAGTTCTTCGAGCATTTCCTCTAACCGCTCCCTTGCGCCGCCGTGCACGATCACAAGTTTGTCGACAAGCCTGGCCCACGGGCGCAGGACATGCAGCAGCAGCGGCTCGCCGCATACTTGCGAGAAGGGTTTGCCGGCTTCTGCCCCGAGCCTGACTCCACGTCCCGCGCAGGCCACGATCATTGTTTCGAGATAGTCTTCTATCACTTACATTCTGTCCTGTCCCATATTGCATTTACGACATATAATTGTAGCCGAAAGATGTGAGAAAAGGGAGGCGCAGGCCGCCAGTGGACAAAAACCCCGAACGCTTCATCGTGCGCACGGGCCGCTCATGTATGAACAGATGCCTGTTTTGCAGCGACTGGCCGATTTCGCCCGAAGGCAAACTTCACTTCGATGAAGCCCTTTCCGTCATCGGCTCCGCGCGCGGCCATGACCACATCCTTTTCTCCTCGGGTGAGCCAACCATCATCGGCGACCTGCCAGAAAGAGTGCGCGCCGCGCGAGCCGCCGGATGTGCCAATATTCACATAATTTCCAATGGCCGCCGCCTCCGGAATCCTGCCCTGTGTCTCGATCTTGTCAGCTCCGGCGCCAGTGATTTTTCCATATCCATACACGGACACACGGCCGCTCTGCATGACTCGCTCACTGATTCCGCAGGCAGCTTCGACCAG
>CAZQSL010000093.1:0-14922 GCA_964595945.1 uncultured bacterium | reverse complement strand
GCCTCTCACCCGGCGGGTGTTTTTTTTGCTCACGGACCATGCCGGTTCGCCGCACGCGCATTACGAACCATGCTGAATATCAATAGAAAACACCTGTCGCTGTGGGTAGCAAAATGAAAAATAACCTGGAGAAAAGTTAAGCACATAAAGCTTTTGGGAAGAGGTGCGGAGAAACCTTATTCTCGAAAAAGGTTTCTCCGGCATCTGAATTTTAATCTCTTCGGGTCTCCGTGAGCAATTGATATTCCAGTAAAAAGCGGGCATCAGAGCGTTTCGACTGCCATGGCGATGCCCATGCCGCCGCCGATGCAGAGCGCGGCAATGCCTTTCGACACATTGCGCTGCCGCATCGCGTAGATCAGAGTGACGAGTATCCTCGCGCCGGACGCGCCAATGGGATGCCCGAGCGCGATCGCGCCGCCGTTGATGTTGATGTCGGCTTTGCGTCCTTCGAGCCCGAGTTCTTTCACCACGCCGAGCGACTGTGAGGCAAAGGCTTCGTTGAATTCGAACACACCGACATCGTCGAATGACCAGCCGGCTTTTTCGATAAGTCTGCGCACGGCAGGGACGGGGCCGAGGCCCATGTATGCCGGGTCGACGCCCGCGGAGGCATAAGCGGTGATTTTGGCGATTGGGGTAGCGGCGAGCTTCGAGACGGCTGACTCAGAGGCGACGACGAGTGCCGCCGCGCCATCGTTGATGCCCGATGCGTTGCCGGCTGTGACGGTGCCGTCCTTTTTGAATGCGGGGGACATCCTGGCGAGTTTTTCGGCGGTGACATCGGGGCGGCCGTGTTCGTCGGCTTTGAATACGATGGGATCGCCCTTGCGCTGCGGGATGACGACCGGGACGATCTGGGTGTCGAAAGCGCCGCTTGCGGCAGCTTCGCCAGCGCGCTTCTGGCTCCCTGCGCTGAACTCGTCCTGCTCCTCGCGAGATATGGAGAGTTTTCCGGCTATGTTTTCGGCGGTGATGCCCATGTGGCAGTCGTTGTATTTGTCCCAGAGGCCGTCGGTGATGACGCTGTCGACGATTTCTCCGTGTCCGAGGCGCGCGCCCCAGCGTGCGGAGGGGAGGAGAAACGGGGCAGCGCTCATGTTTTCGGTGCCGCCGGCTACGATGATGTCCGCATCGCCTGCCGCGATGGCCTGTGCGGCGAGTGCGACTGCCTTGAGGCCCGAGCCGCATACCTTGTTGACCGCAAACGCGGGGATTTCCTGCGGGAGTTGTGCGAATATGGCTGCCTGGCGGGCCACATTTTGCCCGAGTCCGGCCTGCAGTACGTTGCCCATGATGACTTCGTCCACCGCGGCAGGGTCGATTTCCGCGCGCCTGAGTGATTCTTCGATGACGGTTGCGCCGAGACGGGCGGCTGGCACGCCTGCCATGCTGCCGCCGAATTTTCCGATGGCCGTGCGTGTCGCGCTTAGTATGTATGCTGTTCCCATGAGTGGGTCCCCCTGAATGTTAGGGCTTGTCACAAAATAACCTTGTCATCTTGCTTGTCTTTATTTTCCGTCTTCCGTGTTGCCTGCTCAGTTACATACCTTTAGGTATGCTCCTTCGCAAGCGCCTTGATTACGGCCAAAAATCCGGCGCAATCTTGCTAAGGTTATTTTGTGACAAGCCCTTATTGTCTGCCGCGATGCGTAACCACCACGGTGCTTACTATTGTATGTCCGGTGTCTGAAACATGCAATCTAAAAAAACGCCCGGAGGGGAAAAACCCGCTCCGGGTATTGTGCGATCTGTTATAAAGGTGGCGGTGAGGAAACCCGTGCTCACGCGCCCCAGGTGATGAGTCCCATTTTGAAGGGATCGTCAAGTACTTTGTTTTTTGGCATCACGCGGACAGTGTGGCCGTGGCGGCCGCTTTTTTTGCATTTGATGACGCCCTTGAATTCGACGCTGGAGCCTTCGGACTTGCCGGTGGGCTCCATCGCTATGCGGTCGGGTTCGACGATCTTGCCTTCGGCGTTGAGGTAGCCATAGATGATTTCGACGAGGACATCGCCGGCATCGAGAGAAGCGAGATCGACCTTTGCGTCTACAGTGATGGAGTCGCCGACTTTTGCGTCGCCGGTGGAGGTGGATGTGATGCCTGTGATTTTGACCTTGTCCCATTCGCGGCGGATGGCGTCTTTCCATGCCGTGTATTTTCTGGCTTCGGCGCAGTCATCTTTCGCGAGGAAGTCGCGGCGCTGTGCGCAGGATACGTAGGCTTTGAGGAAGTAGTCCTTGACCATGCGGTTGGTGTTGAACTGAGGGGCGATGGCGGTGATGCTGCGTTTCATGTAGTCGATCCAGCCGCGCGGGAGGCCGTCGCTGCTGCGATTGTAGAAGAGTGGGATGGTGGATTTTTCGAGGAGGTCGTAGAGGGAGTCGGCTTCGATGGCGTCCTGGTAGTTTTCGTCTTCGTAGACTTCGCCGTTGCCGACGGCCCATCCGAGTTGCGGGTCGTAGGCTTCGCACCACCAGCCGTCGAGGACGCTGATGTTGAGGACGCCGTTGGCGGAGGCTTTCATGCCGCTGGTGCCGCTGGCTTCGAGGGGGCGGCGCGGGGTGTTGAGCCATACGTCGACGCCCTGTACCATGTAGCGCGCGAGGAACATGTCGTAGTTTTCGAGGAATACGACATTGTGGCGAAATTCGGGGAGTCTGGCGGCGTGGACGATGTTGCGGATGAGTTCCTTGCCCTGAGTGTCGCGGGGGTGTGCCTTGCCGGCGAAGATGATCTGTACGGGGCGGTCCCTGTTGGTGAGGATGCGTTTGAGGCGTTCGACGTCGCGGAAGAGGAGCGCGCCTCGTTTGTAGGTGGCGAAGCGGCGGGCGAAGCCGATGGTGAGGGCTTCGGGGCTGAGGACTTCCTTGGCGCCGATGATTTCCGTTTCGGTCGCGCCCTGGCGGCGGAGCTGGGCTTCGAGGCGCTGGCGGGCGAAGGCGACGAGGCGTTCGCGGCGGCGTTCGTGGGTGCGCCAGAGCTCTTCGGCGGGGATACGGTCGACGCGGTCCCAGAGTTCGGGTACGGCGGGGTCTTCGATCCATTTCGGGCCGAGGTATCTCGTGAGCAGGTCGGTCATTTCCTTGGATACCCATGTGGCGAGGTGGACGCCGTTGGTGACGCTTGTGATCGGGATTTCTTTTTCCGGGACGACGGGCCATATATCGCGCCACATTTTTCGTGACACTTCGCCGTGGAGTGCGCTGACGCCGTTGATGAATGCGGCCTGTTTGATGGCGAGGACGGTCATGCAGAAGGGTTCGTCCTTGTCGGCGGGGTTTTGGCGGCCGAGGCCGAGGAAGTGTTCCGGTGGTATGTTGTACTGCTGGAGGTATGGCTGGAAGTAGTAGAGGACCATGTCGGGGGGAAAGACGTCGTTGCCGGCGGGCACGGGGGTGTGGGTGGTGAATACGGTCGACGCGCGCACGAGGGAGTGAGCTTCCCAGAATGAGAGACCCTTGTGGCGGTCCATGTAGTGGCGGATGCGTTCGAGCGCCATGAATGCGGAGTGGCCTTCGTTCATGTGGCAGACGAGTGGGTTGATATTGAGAGCCTTGAGTGCTTTGTATCCGCCGATGCCGAGGAGGATTTCCTGGCGGATGCGGGTGTCGGTGTCGCCGCCGTAGAGCCGCGCGGTGAGGGGGCGGTCTTCGGGCCGGTTGTCGGGTACGTTGGTGTCGAGGAGGAAGAGCGGCACTCTGCCGACGTCGACGCGCCACAGTGCGGCCTTGATGGCTCCGGTGGGATAGTCGACGGTGACGGACATCTGTTTGCCGGTGAGTTTGTCGATGATGGGCTTTACGGGGATGTTGTAGAAGTCATTATCAATGTACTGCTCCTGCTGCCAGCCGTCGGCGTTGAGGTACTGGCGGAAGTAGCCTTCCTGATAGAGGAGTCCGACGCCGCAGAGGGGTATGCCGAGGTCGCTTGCTGATTTGAGGTGGTCGCCGGCGAGCATCCCGAGGCCGCCGGAGTAGATGGGGATGGATTCGTTGATGCCGAATTCGAGTGAAAAGTACGCCACGGACAGCGGCATGCCGATTTTGCTCTCCATCGAGCCGAACCATGTTTTCTTTTCGGACATATAATCATTGAAATCTTTATATGTCCTGTCGAGCTGTGACATGATGGAGTCGTCATCGAGGATTTCTTCGAGGCGGTCCTGGCTGATTTTGCCGAGCAGGGGGATGGGGTTGCGGTCGACGGCGTCCCAGAGGTCGCGGTCGATGCGGCGGAAGAGGTCTGATACATCGTGGTTCCAGCACCAGCGGAGGTTGTAGGCGAGGTTGAGGAGGGGCTGAAGTTTTTTTGGAAGTGACGGGGCCACATTTACGATCTGTACTGGTTTCATCCAAGTCTCCTTCTGTTTTGGTTTTCGATATTGCAAATTACTGTTTTCGGAAATACAAACCTGCTATTGTTTGTATGTAATTTCTGGTTTTCGGGATTACGTTATCCCTTGATTATGGCTATCACATCGGCCTTGTGCCGCTCCATGGCTTCGGGGGAACGGGCTTCGAGATTGAGGCGCAGGAGGGGTTCGGTGTTGCTGGCGCGGACGTTGAACCACCAGTCGGCGAGTTCGACGCTGAGGCCGTCGAGGTGTTTGACGGCGCCCTGTGCGCCGAAGGTTTTTTCGAGATTGGCGAGTATGGTGTCCTTGTCGGCGACTTCGAAATTGATTTCGCCCGAGTGAGAGTAGCGGAGTACGGGGTTGGCGAGTTCACTGAGTTTTTTGCCTGTTTTGGCCATGAGGTTGAGGATGCAGATGAGAGCGAGTGCGGAGCTTTCGGTGAAGTTGTGGTCTTTGAAGTAAAAATGGCCGGAAAGTTCGGAGGCGAAAGCGGCATCGTTTTCGCGCATCTGCTGTTTGATGAATGCGTGACCGACACGGCACTGGACCGGTATGCCTCCGGCGACGGCGATATCTTCGGCAGCGGCGGAGGTGGAGCGGAGGTCGTAGAGGATGGCAGAGCCGGGATGGCGGGAGAGCATGTCCTGCGCGATGATGACGCCCATGACGTCGGCGCGGAGCACGCGGCCGTTTTCGTCGACGAACATGCAGCGGTCGGCGTCACCGTCGATGGATGCGCCGAGGTCGGCGCCGGTTTCTTTTACTTTTGCGATGAGATCGACAAGGTTTTCTTCGAGCAGAGGGTTGGCTTCGTGGTTGGGGAAGGTGCCGTCGGGCTCCATGTAGAGGGGGATGAACTCGAAGTCCATGCCGGCGAAGATGTGCGGGAACGTGAGAGTGCCGGCGCCGTTGGCCCCGTCGACGACGACCTTGAGTTTTTTGCCTTTGCCCTCGAACGATGCGAACGAGCGGGTAAAAGCCACGAATTCGTCGAGTACTGATCTGTCGATGACAGTGCCTTTTTTGGCCGGCTCGGCGAATTCGCCCTTGTTGCAGATGGCCTCGATGTCCTTGATGCCGGTAGCGCCGCTGATGGGGATGGCGTTTTCGCGGCAGAGTTTGAATCCGTTGTAGACGGGAGGATTGTGCGAGGCGGTGAGGATGATTGCGGCGGGATTGCCTTTTGCGGCGAAGTAGAGCATGGGTGTGTCGGAACGGCCGATGTCGATGACGTCGGCGCCCTGGTCGGTGATGCCTTTTGCGAGTGCGGCGAAGAGAGAGTCGGAAGACGCGCGCACGTCGCGTCCTACCACGACGCGGTCACAGCCGAGAAATGTGACAAAGGAGCGTCCGATCCTGTACGCGAGGTCTTCGTCGAGCTGGTCGGGGACAGTGCCTCTGATGTCGTATGCTTTAAAGATGCTCATGTATCCTCCTGATATGTGAAGATATGCCCGGCTCCGCGGACAGAGACACCTCGGGCACTGTTTTTCAGCGACATTGCATTATTACCCGCACGCGGCACGATGGAAACATATTATCCGGCCGGGACAGGAGCGGAGATGCGACGGGGCCGATGACCGGCGCTCACCGGCAAAACACTCGCCCCCCTGGAGAAAACTTCACGGGAAACCGGCAGGTGATATGCATGATTTTCATATTCTGCAAGCATATAATTAAATAGTCCCATCTGCAAGACTAACAAATGGGCAGGCGTCCTGTCAAATGCCAGACACTATCGCGAATGATGACTTATAGATAATAACACAGTTGTTGACGCATTGTTCTAAGATTTCTTATACTCTCAACAGAAAGATGGCCGGCCAGCAAATGCACAGAGTCGAATAAGCCCTGGAGAAACAGCGATGACAAGCGAAGAAATCAATAATTCATGCAGAGAAGAACTGAAACACGCAATTGATTCGATATATGACTCATACAACGACATCGAAGAGATGAACAATATCGAAGGCGCGACCCTGCCGTCAAAAGCGATCGTGCGCGAACTTGCCGAAGATTACATGTCACTGGTGTTCCCGGGCTTTTATACCAAGGAATTCGCCGACAAAAAAGACATGAGGGCCTACATCGAAAACAAATGCTGCACAATGCTCGAACGCCTCGCCATCGAAATCGAAAAAGGCGTGCGCTACAACTGCCGCCTGGGCAAGATGTCATGCCTGCTCGCCGACAGCGCCACCGTCGCGCGAGAAGTAGCCGTGGAATTTCTCAACGCCATCCCCGAAATCCGCGAAAAAGCACACATGGACGTCCACGCGGCAGACGAATGCGATCCCGCAGCCCGGAGCATTTTCGAGGTAGTCCTCAGCTATCCCGGCGTCGAAGCGCTCACCATGCACCGCTTCGCCCACTTCCTCTACTCCAGAGGCGTGCCATTCATCCCCCGCATGCTGTGCGAATATGTCCACAGCAAGACCGGCATCGACATCCACCCCGGCGCCACCATCGGCAATGGAGTATTCATCGACCACGGCACAGGCGTCGTCGTCGGCGAAACGACCATCATCGGCGACCGCGTGAAAATCTATCAGGGCGTCACCCTCGGCGCCCTCAGCGTCTCTAAAAACATGGCCGAGTCGAAACGACACCCCACTATCGAGGAAAACGTCACGATCTACTC
Organism: uncultured bacterium; assembly: GCA_964595945.1. Classification (GTDB taxonomy): domain Bacteria; phylum UBP15; class UBA6099; order UBA6099; family JAJRTR01; genus CAZQSL01. The sequence continues at coordinate 7,923 of CAZQSL010000093.1, read as the reverse complement.
CGGCGCCACCATCCTCGGCGGCCGCACGGTCGTAGGCCGCGACTCCGTCATCGGCGGCAACGTATGGCTCGTCGAGTCGGTCCCCCCCGGCTCGAAAGTCTATATCGAATCCCCGCGCCTGATCTGCAAAACCTGCGAAAAACGCCCCGCCGACTGCCCCAGGTTCGACGATAAGGACAAATGTCCGGAAAACCAGTGAGACCATAGCTGCCTATATGCGGCATTCTTTCGCGCCCGCATTAAGTTCATGCCCTTTCCGGTCGATATATTTTATAGCGGCAGTGGTTTTTTTTGCAGTCTATATTATACTCATAGTGTAGAATGCAAGCTTGCTTATGATTGACATGACCACTTGGAGAATAATGCCATGATAGAAAAAGTACCCGAGTCGATGGCCTACGCTTATGCTGCCCAGACGACCCAGACCACAAAATCCACCGAAGCCCCGCAAGCTACCGGAGTAAGCGGAGAAATGCAGAATGTCACAGCCGGAGCGATGATGCTCGAAAAGCTCCTCCAGTCAGGTCTCGTGCATGGCCTTAACCTGATCGCATGATCTCGTGACGGCGTGCCAGCCGGTGTTATGTTTTTGTATAAACGATTGACAATATAAGAGATTTTTGTAAGCGTTCACGACAAGAGCATGGAGCCCCCCTTTTTTGTATAAAAGGTTCTCCGCGAGTATTCCGTGAACGGTTACAGATTTTTCAAGGCCGCCAACTGACGATTGTTTCGGAAATGGCGGTTTTTTGCTTTGGCCCCGTTTCCATTCGGCCAAAAACGGCTGGTTTTTTGTCTTTGTCCTGCATCATAACAGCATTTCCATGAAAGATATCGTCATGCCCGCGCAAGCGGGGGCGGCATTGTGGTCGTTATCGGTATTGCATATCGGTATGCAGCTGGGGATTAGCGGGTAATGCGGTAGACGGGGTGATTGGGTTTTGTGCCGGGGTTTCCGGGGTTGTCTTCGGGGTTTTGCGCGTTTGTGTTTTCGAGGATGTCAGGTATGGAGACGACGACGGCGGTGAGGAACCAGAAGGGTTCCATGATCCTGACGATGATGAAGGTGTTTGCGCCGAGGCTGTGGACGAGGAGTCCGATGAGTGCTCCGGCGTATCCTGCGGTGATGGCCCAGTAGAGGCGTGTGGTGCGTGTGGGGTAGAGGCTTATGGCAGTGAGGGTGTGTCTGATGGCGCGCCAGATGGCGTAGAATATCCACAGGTAGCAGAGTATGCCGAGGATGCCTGTTTCGCCGAGGGTGCGCGGGAACTGTATGTCGACGAGGCCGACAGCGGTGACGCCTTTGCCGAGCAGGGGGCTTTCGGTCCAGAATCGGATTGCGCTTTTTGCCGATTGGATTTTCATGTATGAGGAGTCGTAGATGTTGATTTGGACGCCGGGGAAGATGGTGGATTTTTCTTCGCCTTCGAAGGGTGCGTTGACGCGTTCGCGGAATGTCTCGGGGAGTAGGGGCACGATGAGGGGGCGGAAGGCGATGGTGGTGATGAAGAGGAGGAGGAGTGTGATTTTGTAGATGGGTTTCAGGAAGAGAGAGATGCCGAAGATGGCGGCGATGAGTCCGAGGTATGAGGCGCGTGAGTAGGTGCGTTCGATGAGGAATATAATTGTGATGGTGGCGATGAGAAGGGGGGTTTTGTAGCGGAAGTCGGTGCTCTGGATGTAGAGGGTGAATACGAGGGAGAAGATGATGATGAGGTATCCGCCGAAGGTGTTGGCTTCGCCTCCGGGACCTTCGAAGGGTGTGGATATCCTGCTGACGCCCATGTAAATCTGTATGAGGCCGTAGGCGCAGATAATGGCGGCTGTGGTGAAAAATGCGATGAGGTAGCGGCGGAGTTGCCCGGGTGTTTTGATGATGTTGGAAAACATGAAGAAGATCATGAAGTATTCGACGTATTTGAGCAGGTAGAATATCCAGGCGAGGCCGTGGATGTCGCCTGATACGACGCCGCGCCATGAGGCGAGCATGGCGACGATGATATAGGCTCCGATGGGTGCGTTGAGTGGTGTGAGGGTGAGGAATGGGAGGTTTTTGTAGAAGGCGACTTTGAAGAACCAGCTGAAGAAGAATGTCATGAGGAGTACGTCGTCGAGGCGGATGGAGATTTCGCGGTGTGCGAGGTTGCCTCCGAGGTTGATTTCGGGTGAGAGTAGCATGGAGATGATGAGTGCGATGCCGGCGATGTCCTGACGGATGAAGGAGAGGAGGCCGATGAGGAATGCGAGGGTGGCGACGAGGAATATCTGCGGGATGGTGCTGCTGTAGAAGAGCATCAGGGTTGCGATGATGATGAGTCCCAGAACGGCGATGCCTGTGTATAGTGTGTTCTGAGTTCGTCGCATGAGAGGTTGGCCTGTTGTGTGGGTGTCAGTTGTCTGAGACGAACCAGATGAAGTTCGTCAGTGGGAGTATGTCTTTGACGGCCTTGTTGATTTCGTCGAGGACTTTTTTGGCTTTGGTTTCAGAGACTGGAGGTATGTAGACGATGTCGCCGTTGGCGAGGGAGAAAGTGTCTGGGCCGATGCCTCTGGTGATGGAGCTGATGTCGAGGGTGAAGGTCTGGGTATCGTCGTTGGGGAGGCGGCGGACGACGAAGATGCTGTGCATGGAGGCGGTTTTTGCGAGGCCGCCGGCTTCGGAGATGAGGTGCAGGAGTGACGCGTCTTCGCGGTTGAGTTTGTAGATGCCCTGTTTGTTGACTTCGCCCATGAGGATGATGCGCATGGCGTCTTTTGACATGGCGGGGACGTAGATGAAGTCTTTGTGCAGGAGTACGATGTTGGCGGGGTCATTGGGGTTGATGATGATTTTTTCGAGGTTGAGGAGGGTTTCCGTGCCGTCGGAGTGGAAGACTTTGATGGCAGAGAGGTCGGCAGAGTCGGAGAGGCCGCCGATGTGGCTGAAGAAGTCGAGGGCTTTCATGTCGTATTCGAGGGGGTATTCGCCGGGCCGGGCGATGTCGCCGAGGATGCGGATGACGCGGCTGCGGTATGAGATGACGGTGAGTTCGACCCAGGGGCGGCGGAAGTATTGTTCCATGCGTTCCTGTATGATGTCGGAGAGTTGGTAGACGGTGAGGCCCTGTGTGTCTATTTTGCCGACGAAGGGGAGAGTGATGTATCCGTCGGGACGGACGGTGATGGTGTCGGGGAGCTGGTCTTTGGGGCGGGCGTCGATTTTGAGGACGTCGCCGGGGCCGAGGCGGTGGATGTCGCCGCTGGTGGGTGCGGGGGTGTTGCGGGTGGTGGTAGTGGCGGGTTTTTCGAGCCAGTCTTCGGTGATGATGTTGGGTGCGGGGGCGGGTTCTTCGGGAAAGGCCAGGAGGTTGTCTATCCCGGGGGGCATGATGGGGATGGGCTGGGTGCCGGATTGCGCAAGTGAGATGGATGTCATTTTTTCGGGCTGAAGTCCTTTTGTTGCCGCGGTGAATGTGCCTTCGCTTGTGCCGTCCGATATTTGAGTGATCCTGAGGGTGCCGATTTTCATACCGTTCTGAAACACGTAGTAGGATGTGTCCGGGGTGAGGCCCGCGCGTGTGCCGCGGTTGATTGTCATGGTCAGTCCCGCGTCAGGCGCCGGTTTCATTTCGACGATGATCGCGTTGGTGCTGGCTGCCTGTGAAACGTGTTCGTTTGCGGAAATAAGCGTTGTCAGAAATAACAGGCTCAATATGAAAAGTCTTGCGACTCTCGGCATCATGTTCCTCCCGGCAATCCGTGGCGCTATTGCCGTGCTGTCCTGCGTCGTGTCTCCGGGGCCGTTTTGGCCAGCCGGAAACGTGACATTTTAACTTTATATTAATAGCAACTGCAAGTAAAGGGTTATGATCTTCAGCCCTTTCCTTCATATATTAGCATATTTCGTATATTTCTGCTTTTGACAAGGAAATGACCGCGCGAATATAATGCAGGCTAAGATCGACCGCTTATGGAGGCAACACCCCAATGAAACGCAATCGCGTAATTGCACTTTCAGTCATTCCGTTCATTTGCATGGCAGTATTGATGGCAGGATGCGCCGCAAAAAAGGCTCCACCGCAAAAAGCGGCCCTGAAATGTCCCGAGGGCATGGTCGACATCGACAGCCGCTTCTGCATCGACAGATACGAATATCCCAATCAGCCCGGCGCGTATCCTGTCGTCAATGTCTCATGGCAGGACGCTGCCGGCTTTTGCGCATCGCAGGGCAAACAGCTCTGCTCCGGCAGCGAATGGACATACGCATGCAAGGGTGCCGCCGAAAACACCACTTACCCTTACGGCGACAAGTATCAGCCACTGTGCAACACGGGCATTGTCTCCGAGAAAGACAAAAAGACAGCTTCTGAAAAACGTAAGGTCACGCTCCCTCTCGACTCTCTCGACAAAAGCCTCTCCGTCCTCGCCGCCGCCATCCCCGGTGCGCCAGACAAACAGACTGCCGAACTCCTCTCCGGACTCTCCGTCTACCTCCTCCTCACCCAGGACCTCATCCACGCATCCGACATCAAACAGACCATTTCCGCCGATATCAAAAAACACAAAAAATCCGTCACCACATCTGTCATCCTCGATGCCGCCGCCGCATTCGGACTTTCCTCCGCTGACATCGCCGGGCTTGCACAATCAGACTTCGCTCCATCATCCCCCGTCAAAGACACGGCCGACACCCGCAGACTCATCAAGGAATACCGTGATCTCCTCGGCAAATTTTCCGAAGAAGACAAAAAGCTTTTCCCCGCTAAAATCACTGCTGACATCTATGAGGAAAATACCCGGAAACGACTCGCCGCCAAAACCGGTCTGATCAAAGAAATGATCGCGGCTTCCCCCGCCGGATTTTTCAAAATCATCGACGCCGAAGTCACCAGCCGCCAGGAGCTCGCCAGACACTTCAGCGAAACACTCAACGAACACGTGATGAAAACCGGCAACCGGAAAGTCACCGCCGCCCTCGACGCCGCACTCCAGACCGACAGGACCTCACGCATAGACTCCATCTTCTACGCCGTCTCACGCAAGATCGACCTCGAATACGACGCCGCCACTAAACGCCTCTCTGTCAAAAAACTCGACTTTCCCGCCGGCACCAGCGACAAATGCGTCTCACCCCAGGGCGTATACGATCTGGTAGGCAACGTGTGGGAATGGACCGGCACCAACGAAAAGGAAGCCACATACCGCGGCGGCGACGCCAACGAAATCAGCGGCAAAAACTTCAAGCAGTGCGTCCCGATATTCGGCGACATGGCCATCAAGCCAGCCGATTACAAATCCTCCGGCGTAGGCTTCCGCTGCTGCATCGACTGATGATCGACCGATTCCAGTCCGCCCTCTACGCGCTGGCGCCTCTGCGCTCGCGCGTAAAAACCATCAGGCACACCAGCGCCGCCGCGAAACACACACCACTTGCGGCACGCAGCCAGCCGAGCCTGTACCATATCGCCACGACCATCAGTATCATCGCCGCGTGCATCAGATAATACTGCACGTCGAGCAGCCATCCCTTCGACTCGCCTGAAATGGTTTTCCGCAGATACAGAAACGCGCCAGTCATGCCCATCGCTATCCACCCGAGCAACGCCAGATGCACATGGCTCTGGATCAGAAAATAATAATACTTCGACTCCTTCTGCACTCCATACCCGAGAGCAAGTCCCGCAAGCCCAGCAAATGACAGATACACCAGCGCACTCATGAAATACCGCCAGATGTACATCGGCACCACCATCTTCACACGGCCGCGATACAGCAGCACCCCGAGCCCGAACACCACTATACTCGCCACCAGCACGGCCGAAAACGCTGTCTGCAGCACGACAAAAAATCCGTGAAACCGCGGCGTGTCGAAAAGTATCGCCCCGAACAGCGAAAACACGCCCGTCAGCAATATGAAATACTGCGCCTCCCAGATCGAACGCCTCGGGATCACCCCATCGCGAAATTTCCGGTAATAGGGCGTATACAGCGTACCCATGATCGTAAGCGACATCGGAAACGAAAACGCAAGGTAATTGTTTCTCAGCGTAATCGACCTTGAAAACGGCAGCACCGGCGAAATCTCATTGATAGTCACATGTACCATCTGACTGTACGCGAGGAACGCCATGAGCATCGAAGTGGCGAAAAATCGCACGGGAAGATTTTCCACAAATTCATCGAACGATATCCCCCTGAAAAGCCACATGCCGAACGCCGCCACACAGCCCATCGCCACAAATCCGAATCCCACGGCGCCATAATAGAAAACCCTGTTGCCACTCAGTCCCCTGGCAAGATACGATGCCCAGATACACCACAGCACCACGTTGAACACCACAAGAAACCCCCGGTCAAACCTGCCCGAAAGCTTCGCCGGATCACGCAGCAACTGCGGCACAAGCATCTTCTGCTGCCCCATGATGATCAGCGTGCCGAACCCCATGAACGCTATAAATGAATGAATGATGAAAAAGCCCCCGGCCTGCAATACCGGCGACACGCGCCAACTGAGAAATATCCCCACCACAGTAGCACACAGCAGATACACGAGAGCCGCGAGGTGATAATTGTTGTATTTCGCCTTTCCCTCCATCGCGCCGGCACCATTCCCTTCACGGTTATCACAATAGCATTCTATCACAACCGCCCCCGTGAAATCTTTCCTCTATCGGCAAATATCTGGTATACTAAATATATGACAGCCATGATGCTGCCAGACAATATCAAACGACAGAGGTACTCCGCAATGAAAAAAACCATGCTCGTTATCCTTGCGCTCATCTTCACAATGACAACCGCCGCGCTCGCCGCTGACGCTGCTCCTGAGGCCCAGAAAGCCCCACAGCAATACGACTACGCGCGCGTCGCCGTCGCTATCGAACAGGTCGGCGTCAACTACACCAAAATCAGTAAAACTACCTGGCGGCTCGATATCCCCGTCGACGAAAAAACCACACAAAATATCTATCTCATCGCCGACAAGGACATCATTTCGGTCATCCTGCCACTCATGGACACACCCTCACCGCTCAGCGCCGACCTTACGGCAAAACTGGCCGCGCTCAACAGTGATTATTACCTCGTGAAATTCTCCTACGATGCAAAACGCCTCTATGCCCGTGTCGACTGTCTCCTCGGGACGCTCTCCGGACAGTCCCTCGCCGAATACATCGTACGTGTCAACAGGTCCGTCGCCCAGGTCACTCCCGATCTCCAGAAACTGACCGGCGCCGCCACAGACAAAAAACCCGTGAAATGATCTTCGTGACATCATCGGGATTTTCGTCATGTCACAAGCTCCGCGCGCGGAGGCTCTGCGATGGACCCCATTGTCAAGATACATAAGAACGTACTCGATGAAATCGCCAGAAACCTCGCACCCGGCGAGCAGGTTTTCGTTGCCGTCTCATACGGCAGGGCAGATCTGCCCGCCGGCGCCGCATACCGCCCCGATGCGCGTGACTATCTGATCATCACTGATATCAGGCTTCTCGACATCAAGGGGACTTTCTTTGTCAGTCGCACCGGATTCACATCTTATCCCCGCAAACTCATCGTCGACGCGCATGAAACCTCACAATCGTCCGGGTCCACCATCACGGTTCAATTTGCCGACCCGCGCGCGCCAGGCAAAATCTTCGAACTCGTCTTTGTCAACTGCAGCAAACCCGAAGCGCCCTTTATCGTCAAAGAGCTGACACGTCGTGACGGTACTTCGCGATGCCCGGCCTGCCGCGCCGCCGCTAACCCTTCAGCTACATATTGTCCCAAGTGCGGCGCGCCCCTCAGGCGCATTTGCCCCGGTTGCGGCAAGCCCGTCGCTCAAGATGCTGTCCAGTGTCCCGTTTGCGGTAAAAAAATCTGGTAACCGTTCACGGAATACTCGCGGGGGGGCGTTTTTTAGAAAAAAATTTTTGCCCACCCCAGCCAAAAAAAAACGAT
>CAZQSL010000092.1:0-15326 GCA_964595945.1 uncultured bacterium | reverse complement strand
TGTTGTGGCACTTTCCTTTAGTTCCATGAATATTCAGGGCTCAGAATGACAGGCATTTTTGCGAATCAGTTCAAAGTGCGCGTGGATTTTGTCAGACTGCATTCATCCCGGATTCTGCAATAGAATTCGGGGTTCATTCTTTTTGCTTGCTTTTTATGGTGTCATTCTGAACGAAGCGAAGAATCTTGCCTTGTTCTCTCGCCGATTATTCTTTTCCTCCCCACATATATCGTGAAATGATCGTGTTTTCAGCAATCTCAAGCTGTATCTCCGAATCTGAGTTCCTGGTGATATCAGGTTCGTTTTTCAAGGTCCAGTTTCATATTGCGGGCGATTCTCTTTCTCATCCGCAATCGAAATGTATCATCCATTTCTCAACTTGTTTACTCATTCAATTGCTGAAATCATATCCCATTTTCACCTTTTCATCGCTTCCAGAAATGTGATACTATTTCATTCATACTCATAATTCCTCAGTTGCGTTGATTTTTTGGCCCCCGCAATATTTCCGCTTTCCGGTTTGAATCCGGGGATACGCGGCCACAAGTTGTTCTGAAAGATGTATGTCAGCTTTTCCGGCACCAGGCAATCAGGTCGATGGCTTTCGTCATATCTTGGGTGATGGAGAAATCGTCGAGGGTAAAGGAATCGCATGATTCGGTCTGGACGGATGTGATGCGGGGTTTTGAGATGAGGCGGCGTAGAACTATTTTGATGGGTTCGGGTATGGAAGCTGAGAGGCGTGTGCCGCTGAAGGCGGGGATGCCCCCTTCTCGCACGCGAGCGAATTCCAGTTCGTTTATGAGCGGCACGCCAGTAATGCCGCCGACTTTCACATCGGTAAAGGCCGTCTTGAGTACGGATTCCAATTCGTCGGGATAATATTCGCGCCGGTGGTGAGCGTTCCAGGGGCGTGCGCCACGGCGGATGCGGTAGGTTGCGTTGGGGGTGGTGACAGCGAACATCCCGCCGGGTCTGAGTACGCGGTACGCTTCGGCAACGAACGCACGGTCATCATCGACATGTTCGATGACCTGTACCGATAGGGCGCCAGAAAAAGAGCCGTCTGCGTATGGCAGGGAGTTTCCGTCATAGAGTTCGAAAACGCAGTTGGGCGCGCCGTGTTTTTTTGCGGCAAAGAGTACGGTTTCGTTATCGATGTCCATGCCTGTGACGCGAAGGGCTCTCTGAGCTATGATGGCCGCTCCATAGCCAATGCCGCTTCCGAGTTCTATGACAATATCTGATGGTGAAAATAATGAAGCTATATGGCTGTAGGCGAATACTTGCCGGAGTAGCAGCAGACGGCTCATTGGAGTTGTTGCCTGTTCGGGGTTGACTCGTTCGCCAGGGTCGGTGATGAAGTCGGTCATGGTTGTATCCTTATCGTTGGCACTGCAAATCCCCATTGTATGAGGAATCGCTCCTGTACTTACGGTCTTCTCACTAATTATACCTTTGGGGAACAGGCAGGAACACATTCTTAGTATGATTGTGACGGTTGCCATCTGACGAATAACGAATACAGCCGGTGTATCGTTGGGGCACGTTCAATCGTGGGGAGGTTCGACAGGAAGAGGCCCGGAACAGCAGCGGAAAGCCTTCTTTGCTGACCGGCACCCGGGATACATACATTTGATGCAAACTGGGACGGCACCGTTGCAGCCACAGGAGCCTGTCTCGACATCTCCGTTAGCGTCTGTCTGGGCTGCCCATTCCTGTGTGTCGCGGAATTTACGGATTCTTGCGCCCGTGTCAGGGCAGTTGCCAGCGGCTTCTACATCGCGGGGACAGGGCAGTGGCTTGGGCCAGGTTGCGCATACCTTGCGTAATTCGTCAAACGAACACAGGTGCTTGTCGCGCGCGCGGCAGAACTCTTCGGCGGCGGCATAGGTGGCAATGCTGGCGGCCGGAGACTCGTCGATGCAGAATGGCGCGGTTTCGGCAGTAGTGATTTTCCTCGATGAGATTGTATTTGAGAGGCGTCCGGGCAGATATTCGAATTGGCCGCCCGGGTCGGAGAGCATCGATGCGGGACAGACTATTGCGATGGTCTGTGTTGCACCGGCGGCCGGGTCTTCAGCGTGGACAACGGCAAACGCGGTAATACATACAAAGACGGTGACAAGTGCGAATGCTGTAATGTTTCTTGTGCTCATTTATATCATCGTTTCGCGATATGACGGCCTGGCGCGCCCAATCTGCCCGCACTGATATTGTAAGCGAAAAACGTGCCGGAGAAGAAGTGAGGGGAAGACCTTTTTTGTCAGAGCCTTCCCCTCATTGAATGTTGTTAATGTGCAGCCTTGCGTTCCTTGCGGGCGTAGTAGCGTTCGCGCCAGCCCTCGGCGACATAGTATGAGACGGGGATTATCACGAGGGTAAGAGTGGTTGCGATGAGCAGCCCCCAGATGATTGCCCAGCACATGGGCTTCCAGAACTGAGTGCGTGAGGCATTGGCCATGGCAAGCGGCATGATGCCGAGTATGACTGTAGCCTTGGTGACGATGATGGGGCGCAGGCGTGTGCGGCAGGCCTCGATGCAGGCTTCCATGCGTGACTTGCCGGCCCTTTGCAGCAGGTTTGCGAAGTCTATGTAAATGATGCCGTTGTTGACGACTATCCCTATCAGACACAACAGTCCGATACCGGCGAGGATACTGAATGAATAGCCCATGATGAGCAGTCCTATGATGACGCCCACGAGTGCGTAAGGCACACAGACGAGGATGATAAGAGGCTGGAGTGTCGAGCGGAATTCTGCCAGAAGTACGATATAGATAAGTACCAGTGAGATGACTGCGGCTTTGATGAGGTCTGACATCGCTGAGCCGAGCAGCATTGTCTCTCCGCCGAACTTGACGTCGATGGAGGCATACGCCGGGTCTTCGCTGATGAGCTTTTTGTGCATTGCCCTGATCGGAGCTTTGACTGCGTCGATGATGCGTTTGGGCTCGACGCTCTTCATTACGTTGGCTTCTACGAGGACGGTGCGTATGCCGTCCTTGTGTTCGATGGAAGAAAATCCGCTGGTTACTTCATAGTTCATAAGATCGCTGAACTTGATGGTCTTGCCGCCGGGCAGAGAAAAAGAAGCGGTGGGCAGCGACAGGACATCCGATCCCATGTCCTGCTTGATGCGGAGGAAAACGTCCATATTGTCTTTTCCGAGGGTCATTTCGCCGATTTTGTGGCCGGTCAGAGCGAGGAATACAAATCCTCCGACATCCTTGGTGGTCATGCCGTTGAGACCGAGATTGTCCTGTCTGGTCTTTAGAAGTATCTGCGGCACGCGCCCGGGGAAATCGTCCTTGAGATCGACCACGCCGCTTTGCTGCGCCACGATGTCGCGGATTTCGTCCTTGACGCGTTCGAGCTTCGCGAAGTCATCGCCGGATACTTCGATGCTGATGGGCGCGCCGACGGGGGGGCCGAGTATTTTTTCGATGAAAACTGCATCAGTGCGGTCATCCACGAGTTCCGACACATTGGTGCGGAAGTACTGCACGATCTGTTTCGGTGTTGCGCCGAGAGCGTTCTTCGGTGAAAGATCGACAATGAATCGGGCCACATTGTTGCCAATGCCAGTCTGGTCGTCGATTTCGAGACGTGTGCCGGTGCTGCCGATATTTACTATATAGTGATTGACGAAACGTTTGTCGCGGTCGAACATCCGTTCGATCTTGTTGACTTCGCGCATCGTGTCTTCGAGTTTGCTGCCTGGGGGAGTAGTGACATCGATGTAAAATTTCGCCGTATCCATCTGAGGGAAGAGCTGCAGGCCGATGACCTTGAATACTACGAGCAGTACGCTCGAAACGAGCAATACGACTGCCATGCTCACGATGACTGCCGTGTGCTTGAGGCACCAGCCCATCATGTTGGCGTAACCGTTGCGGAATCTGTCGAAACCGGAATTCTTCTTATCCTTTTCGGGCTCGGCCGATTTGAGGAATGTCTCGCACATCATGGGATTGAAGAAATTTGCGACAATGAGAGACGAAATCAGGGCAAAGGTGACGACATAGGGGATCGGGCGAGTGAATCCGCCAATCGGGCCGGTCAGGATAATGCCCATCGGCAGAAATGCCGCCACGACTGCTGCGGTGGACGAAAAAATCGGCCAGCTCACTTCCTTGGTCGCATCGCGCGCCGCCTGTGCCGGCTTTTTGCCCAGAGAAATATGGCGGTAGATGTTTTCGCATACAACGATTGAATTGTCGACCATCATGCCAAGAGCGAGAAGGAGTGCGAAAAGCGATACGATATTAAGCGTCATCCCGCTGAGATACATGCAGGCGAAAGTCATAAAGAATGACATCGGCAGCGCGAAGCTCGTCACCAGAGCCACGCGGAATCCAAGTGCGATGAACAGTACGATCACCACGAGCAGCACACCCCATGCGGCGTGTACCTTGAGATCGTTCATCCTTTCCTTGATCGAAAGCGAACCATCATTCATGATAACGACGTCCGGGTATTTTTCCAGGACTTTCTTGAGGCGGTCGGCAACATCAATAGTGCCGTAATCCTTCTTTTTCATCACCGCAAAAGTGACACCCTGCTGACCGTCTATATGCACGATCGTGGTCGGCGCAGGATAGGCTTCATCTACTCCAGCGATGTCTCCCAGAGTGACAACCTTACCGTCCTTGACTCCCACGACCATGTCGCGGAAATCATCAATCGTTTCAAATTTACCGATCGTGCGCACGGCATATTCCTTGCCTCCGAGTGACACCGGCCCGCCGGGCATGTTGGTATTGATATTGTTCAGATCATTAACAATCGTGCGAAGAGGCGCGGAACCATACTTTTGCAATTCTTCCGGATCGAGATCAACCTCGATGCGCTTGTCGGCGGCACCACTCATCACCACACTCTTGACTCCCGGCATCGTCTCGATGTCACGTTTTATCTTCGCCGCATAAGTGCTGATCTGGGTCTGGGTCTTGCCGCTGGTCTTAAATCCGATGAACATCATAGGCAGATTGTCAAAGCTGATTTCCTGAATGATAGGCTCCATCGTTTCCGATGGCAGAGCAGGCCGCACCTCGGCCAGTTTGTCGCGAAATTCCTTGAATTTTTGGGCCGGGACCACTTTATCCTTGAAAAAAACCACCACAATAGCAACATTTTGCCACGAGGATGATCTTATGTAGTCAATGTCTTCGATCTCTCCCACCTTGGCCTCTATCTTGTTGGTGACAAGAGTCTCAATGTCCTCAGGCGCCGCGCCAGGCAAAGGCACTGCAGCCACGATGACTGGCGTATTGACATCCGGTGTCGTCTCTACATGCAGACTCAGCAGAGCCTTGATGCCGAATGCGGCAAGCAGCGCCATAATGAAGAAAGAGAATATGCGCTTGTTGAGAAAAAAATCGATGGGGTTCAATTGTATACCTCCATGGCAGTTAACTAACCTGTTGGTTAATACGCCTGTTTACATAATACCCCCCTTTCACGGCTTTTCAACCGGTTGTGAAAAAAAAAGGGTTCAGCCGGTGAATGGATGCTTAAGTGGCAAGTCCTTGATGATAATGTGCCTGACTCGACATTGTCCTGTATTGCGTTTCAATCTTTTGTCAAGTATCCGTTCTCCGGATGAACCTGATTTCTGATTCGCCATAATCAAACGGCGGGGATAATACCCCGCCGTTTGATGAAAACATGTCTGAACAATATGTTGAATATCAATAGAAATTCCCTCTCGCCGTGCGATAGCGCGATAGGCCAAAAGTTTGGAGAAAAGTTAAGCATATAAAACTTTTTTAGTAGAGGTGCGGAGAAACCTTTTTCGAGAAAAAGGTTTCTCCGCAGGGAAATTCAGATAATCTTCCTTATAAGTCATTTTTCTTCAACTTCGAGAGTGATCCTCAGTGTCTTGATTTCATAGGGCGTGACAGGGACAACGACTGTGCCGTCTGCGGACACTTCATGTTCGCCAGTGGTGAATTCAAGCAGATCGGTTTCCTTGATTTCAACCACCTTGAGATCTCGATTGAAGGTAATGCGTGCCGTGTCGGGCTTGCCTGTCATTTCAACGATGCGGAATATGAGCTGGTGGAATTTGTTGCCTGCCGTGTCCGGGTTGTCTTCGGGTCGCTTTATGGCGCCGATGAATGATGTAGCGGCATCGAACGAGATGGATGTGCCTTTTGTGGGCATAATGCCTTCGTGACGATCGGTGTGAATGGGTATGAGTGGGCTGTTGAAGTCAGTAGCTGTTTTCCAGACTTCGGCGGTGCGCCAGTCGCCTTCGTGCACATAGGCCGCATAGCGAATGACATGTTCGCCGAAGTCGGTATATTTCGGACGTTCATTTCTGGGTTTCAACCCCCATGCGGCATATAGCGGACGTGGGTGTTCGGGGCTGCGCACGAGAGTCAAAGTAAGATTGGAGCCGTCAACGGAATGGCCGTATTTGTCTTCGTTGAGGATTGCAACTCCTGTTGTGCCGTCACTGATGCCGAACCATTTCTGGTGGGGACGTTCCCACATGGCCTGTTGTGCCGGATTGGTGGGCGATGTGCGGCGTTCGATGATGCCATAGGGTATGTCTGAAGCAATGGTGGAAGATTCGATTGCGAGTGCGAAGTCAGTCTTGAGAAGTGTGCGCTTGTCATGCCAGTCGAGGATGGTGGTAAATACTATGGCTGGCTTGTCCTTGTAGATGGAGTATTGGAGTCGCGCGGTTGAGGACTGAAGTTTCTGGACTGCTTCGACCGTTGCACAGACCGGGCCATCGGTGACAATGAGGACATCTCCGGTTGGCGGTTCGACTGAGATTTCATGTTTCTTATATTTAGGATCGATGTTCCACGCTGGATAATTGGGAGAGACATCTTTGTAGATGCGCATGCGGTTGGCCGGCCCCGAAAGGGTTTCACGACCGGTCCTGAGATCGACGAGGCTGGTGAGCCATCCGCCGTGTGTGGCGAGCGTGGCACGGATAATGCCATTGTCGAGGACGATGGCCCCCTCTTCGTTGCGTGATATGAATGAAGATTGCTGCCCGGCTTTTGGCGCCGCCTCAGTGATGCTGTATGCGGAATACCCGAGACCTGGGATGGAATCCGCGACGAATGTGAGAACGGTGCCGTTAAGCGGATCGTCGACTACCTGGGAGACGATTTCATAGCCGTCGGGGTCTATGACGACAGGTTGGGCGTAAGTGCCTTTTGCAACTGGAAGCTGCGCGATGTCGGTGCGTGTCCACGAGGAGAGATTATTGATGATGCAGGGTGCTCCGTTACGGAGTGCCGCCGTGTCGACGCTTGTGGCAAGGTGTGAGCCGCCGTCTTCGATGAGTTCACCAGCTGCCTTGAAGAGTGCCGCATATTCTTCCGCCGCGTCTTCGTACACCTCGGGGATGCTGCTGCCGGGGAGGATGTCGTGGAATTGATTGAAGAGGACAACTTTCCAGAGTTCGCGGAATTTGTCGCCTGGATATGTGGAGCCGTATAGCGAGTTGATGCTGTGAAGGACTTCGGCGTTGCGGA
The DNA here is from genome assembly GCA_964595945.1 of uncultured bacterium. Classification (GTDB taxonomy): domain Bacteria; phylum UBP15; class UBA6099; order UBA6099; family JAJRTR01; genus CAZQSL01. Next base: position 7,824 of record CAZQSL010000092.1, on the reverse strand, counting down.
CGATGATTTCGGATTTCCGGTTATTGTGTTTTGTGGCAGCCTGCGTGGTTTGGCATCCTCGATGAAATTCGAGATACATCTCGTCGTTCCACACGGGAAGGCGATCTTTGTACTGCTCGACACGGCGGAAAAAATCACCGGCTGTCATCATGTCGAGTTTGCCTTCATTTTTAAGGGATCGGACTATTGCGATTTCGCCATCGGTGGGACCGGCGCCGCCGTCGCCATAGCCATAAAAGATGCCTGCTTCCGGCATGATGTCGGTAGAAAACTTCAGATCGATTTCGTCCTGTGTGGTTTCGTAGTTGGCCACAAGTGACTGTCCCCTGCCGAGCAGATGATTGTGCTGGCGATAGTGTTTCATTTTCAGAATTGTAGCGCCCATTATGGGACATACGAACGTGAGAAGCTCCGAGCCATCCGGTCCACGCCACACGAATGAGTTGAATGGGAACTTCGTGGTGTCGTTCCACAGTACTTTTGTAGTCCAGAAGTACTTTGCGCCGCTCTTTGCGTAAATCTGCGGAAGAGTCCAGGCGAATCCGAAAGTATCGGGCAGCCAGGCGATTTCGGCGACTTTGCCGAAATGATTGAGAAAGAAGCGCTGGCCGTACAGGCGCTGGCGCACAAGGCTTTCACCGTCCGGCAGATTGCCGTCAGGCTCGATCCACATCCCGCCTGTGATTTCCCACCTGCCCTCTTTTACGTAGTCCTGGATAGCGCGGAAAAGGCGCGGGTGCTGCTCTTTCATCCATTCGTAATATTGGGGGGCGGATTGGGAAAACGTAAAGTCGTCGAATTCGGCAAGGTGATGCACTGCATTGCGGAATGTCACCTTTGCCTTGTTGCGCGTCTGGATCGAACGCCAGCACCACGCGGCGTCAAGGTGGCTTTGTCCTATTGCGTGAAAATAAACCTGACTCTGATTGACACCCTGCACCATCATGAGTACGTCAAAAATGTTCCTGATTGCTGTCTGCGTGAATTGTTTGATGTTCTCAAAATCCGACATGGCCATGAATCCTTTCCGTTTGCGTGGCAGGCACTCCTGAACATCCACTACACCGATTATATATGGTAATAAGTACGGGTGTGAAGGGGAGCGGCGGGAAATGGGAATAGGATAGATATCACCGCTTGTCATAGACTCGCACGAGAGTGAGGTTGACCCCACCGCCGATTTCGACTCGCTTTTCTATCGCAGCATATTTCTTCAGCCATGTCCTGTATTCATGGGTATGACGCGGTGTGCGGTAACTGTCGTCGATGACTTCCACGATCCAGGCCTGCCCATCGTTGTTCGCTATGATTTCCGCAAGTCCGAACGGAGGCCTGCTGTCGATCGTGGCATCAAGCAGCCGCGTCACCCGTGTCTGTCGAAATCCCTTGCTGCCCTTGAGTGTTTCCAAGTCGAAATTCTGGTACAGCGACACGAACCGCTCCTTGTAGCCAGACGCATGATAATACGCCGGAGGCGATACTTTTCCGTCGATGAAAATGACTGGAGTGTCTTTGCCTGTGTCCTCGGAAAACACGGCAACCGCCTGCTGCCAGTCGGGACGGCTGTTTTCCATGCCAGTCACGGCAGGCAGGCATCCGGCCGCCAGACACAGTATCGCCGCGCCGAATATGTATTTCAGCCGCTTGTTGTCTCCAGCATCGATAGCCGCTCCGCACAGCATCAAAAACGCCATCCCGCACACCGGCATGAATGTCCAGTCACGCATCGACGTGTAAGTCGCGCCAAACGCAACCCCCACGCCGATCACCGCGAATACAAACATGAATAACCTCTGCCGCCCGGCGCCTTCCCTTTCACGCAACCCGTATAGCGGTACAATATGGATAGCCACCGGCACGAGCAGCAGCGCCAGCACTGCCGGAAAATTTTGCAGTTTGTAAATGATAAAACCCCCGAACCCGTACATGACCCTTATATACTTTTCGAGCACAAACGCCTTGCTCGCTGCGCCGATAAAGCTCTCTCTGGGCAGCAGTTTCATTTCGTTGACGAGTCCCCATACAGCAGAATCCGTCTGCGACACCGGTATAAAAAATGTCATGAGCCAGTGATCCCACATTATCACAACCATGCCTGCCAGCAACGCATTGAGCGGAAGCCACCATTTCAGTTTTTGTGCCCCACCGTCCGAAACAGGGACGAGGATGTTGGCCGCTACGAATACCAGTATGCAACTCCATCCCACAAGCATGCCGGCAGCCATCGCTGCCAGATATGCGGCCACAACGTGTACGCCTGGTTTTTTTCTGGTAAAAATCACGCACAATGCCGCAAGAGCCAGCATAAATAACATCATGGAAACGGCATCTGACGACACGGTACGCGACATAAGCACCCAAGCCGGCATCAATGCCGCTGCTCCACCTGCCACCAGTGCGGTTTTCCTGTTCGTCAGCCTGAGCGTTGCCAGATAGAAAAACACAACAGCGGCTACGCCAGCCGCTGCCGATAGTATTCTCATAGCGAATACGCTGCTGCCCACATATTCCATCCATGTTTTCAGCAGTGCAATATACCCCGCCGTATCACCGAAGTTTCTGTCAGCGCCGATCCTGAAAAGCTGTTCTATTTCATGGTAACCGGCTCCGGCAAACATAACAAGCCGGCCCTCGTCCACGCTCAGCGAAGCGGTGCCAAGCCCCCTGAAACGCAGAAAGACAGCTACCGTGAGCAGGAGTATTTCAGGCAGGTATTTCAATAATTTTTTCATCACCTTACACCTTTCGGCAGACCGTTGTCACTTGCGCAGCTCCACCACAAAATCAGGGGGCGCACCTGCCACTCCGACAAAACCCACCGGATCGCCGCCCGCACGATACCTCACGACGCGGCCCCGGGGCTTTACTTCGAGTCCTTCGACCCAGTGATACTTCAGAGCGACCATGCCGGATTCCGATACTGCGTCTCTTACGACAATCCTGTCATAACCGGCCTTGACTTTGCCGCTTCCCCTCAAGAACCAATCCGGCTTAGCACCCCTGATCCTGAATACCGCAAATCCGCCGTTTATTCCTGCTGCGCTAAACACTCCGTCAAAACGCCGGAAATATCCCACCGATGACGGCGACCAACACAATATGATATCTACATTGTACAATGCCGCATTCCTGACAAATTCATCCGGTGGGATATCCTCGATCTTTTTGCCAAACGCACGGCCATCGAAAAATGCCGCGTGCCGGTGCTGCAAAATCACATAAGGATATGGTCCGCCAATAAACTCCCGGCCAGTAGTGATGCCAAAAAGTGACAGTCCATAACCTTCGCCATAGGGCTGGCCCCTGCTGTCATCACCATTTCTGCCAGTGTCTTCTATCATTATGCGTCCGGCGCCCTCCAATTCGCCAATATACTTTTTGACATCCGTCATAGCGGCTGGTTCCCTCGCCGACATCACGGGCGCAAGCGCACCGTACCATACAACACACCATCCCACCGCGCCAATCACCGCAATACTCGCCATACTCACAAGCGCAGTCCCCACATGATCATGCCGCATCGCGGCCACACCCGGCGCGGCGCACGCAAACATCATCTGCGCTATCACCACATACTTCGCTGGATTCATCTCTCCTGTACCGGGTATCCATGCGCCATAGTAGCCGAATATCCAAAGTACACCCCCAACGATCGCGAAATACATCACGCGCCCCCTGCCCTCCCCGTCTTCGCTACGAGCCGCCACTGCTCCAGCGCATACCACAGCGATCGCACACAGCACTATCGAATGAACAACCCCACGCATGCCTGTCACAGCCTGAGTATTCATCACTGCCATGCCCCCAAAATACTCTTTTAACGGCAGCAGCAGATCGTAATTTCTCCAGAAAGGAGCCTCTGGCACCGGCGATATATAGTGCATCTGAGAGGCAACTGTCACAAGCCATTCGAAATTGACAAACAGCGACGGCACAAACGCGGCGGCCATCAGGGCAACCCGTCTGCCCCCTCCGCCATGATAAGCCACTCCCGTAGCGCACAACACGCCAGCAGCTATCGCAGGCACCGTCGAAGGATGCAGCGCCGGAGCCACCACCCCGATTACAACGAGCATCAGCCATCCGGCAGTCCCCCCGCGCGACGCATACCCATAGACTGCCGATAGCCCAAGCACACACACAGGCACCATCCACCCCGTATGCACCATGCCAACCACAAAAAACAGCATCGGCATCCCCACAATCATATAGCCCATCCCGAACACAAAGCCGGTGGTGGCACTGCGCCTGTCCCATCCGGCCACACGAAGCGCCACCCACCACATCACCGGCATCACTCCCACACCGGATACCATGATGATCCACAGCAGACGGCTTACCGGCACGCTGCTGAACCACACCGACACGGCGCGCAGCAATATATGCCCATTCCAGATATAACCAGCCGGATAGCCTGCCATGTAGTGCGGGTCATAGCCCCACAGACTGCCGTTGGCCGCATAAAATCTGCGGGCGAGTTCCATAGAATATCTGAGTGGCGGAAAATCGTTGAAATAGAGATCATCAGGCGGAACAGCAAGAAATTTCAAAAACAGATATCCGGCAGCCACAAGCGCACAGACAGCACACAAAACTGCAAACCACGATAAACCGGGCCTGTCCTTCCACTCTTTTTCCGGATTGTCAAAGCTCATAAACTCCGGCTTTCAGACGATCGGGGGAATGATTGGCGACCGGGCCAGTATATTTGACACTGGCTGCAGGAACCAGTGGAATTGACTGCATCCCAGCCGCTTATCTACAACAACTTTCGATATCGGCTTCGACCGGGGCTTTCCCCTTCCTGACAAGCCTGATTCTGTATTTTTCCATGGCACGCACAGCGATTGCGGGAGCCTCGATCTGTTTTCCCAGATTTCTCCTGTTGGCTTCAATCGACCTTGCAAGATATGTCACCGTCTTTTTTACCCAGGGGGCTTCAAGCTCTTCATCTTCGAGCGCTTCGCCAAGAAAGTCAAAAACCAGTGCAGTATATAGCATTTTTTCGTATGTGAAACTTCCGTTTCCGGCTGATTTGCCCCTGTACCAACTGGCATCGAAAGCGCCATCGTCCCCCTGATTCTTTTTCATCAGCCGGACGGTTTTAGCGATGCGGTCTTCGGCCTTGAGCCATACGCCGCTGATGGGTACCGTATCGTAATCAGGTTTTGCGATCCTCTTGCCATCGACTGTGACTTTTTTTCTGAAAGCCCATGACTGGCGGACAAAAATCTGCGTACGATGTGCTCTTGCCGCCGCCGCGACGCCTCGCATGGCCACGAGCCCGTTGTGCTCGCCACTTCCAGCCGGTCTGCGGAGTACCGTCTCCACTATATCATCCGTACCTGTGGGCCGTCCGGTATTCCCAGTCCAGCGCGAATCGGTATTGTCAATGCGGGCAAGTGCTAACAACAGCCAGCCTAATTCGACATCACGATTTCCATTGACTGTAACGGTTCCGTCTTTCTGTGTGGCGACACTGTTGACAAGCCGTTTGAGGAAAAAGTTGACCTCCACCTGCTTGCCGCTATCGAGCGTGAACAGCATAAGGTCTTCAAGTCCACTATCGAGCATGATGGCAATAAACTGCCCCGGCTGTGTTTCACCAGTACCCTGTGATGTCATTTCTGCGAACCACGGCCCACGTGCGTCCTCGGGCATCAGCCCCTTGATGTTCCCATCGGTTATATAAGTGATCGCATTTGTAGGTTTAGCCGACTTTGGATTGTACAAAGCCGAATTCCGCCCGTAGGCATAAACCCAGTAGATCATCCGTTGCGGTGAGTCATTAGTTTTGACAGTCACATTGTTCCTTACCGTAACTGCCGCTTCAGAAGCCGTTTTAATCACACTCCGCCCACATGATGAGCACACAACCGCAAGCACCGCCATTATCACAAGGGGCATCTGTCTCCGATATATGTTTCTCGTCAGTTTCATCTTCAACCCGCCAGCATATTAATCGTTCAATTAACAACATTGTACCGCAAAAGCACCACAAATTGTCATCTCCAGGCAATTTCGATGATAGCAACTGGTGCATATATCGTCGCCATAGCGCTCAACCGCCTCTTCGCTACGGCACAATGACTCACGACTATAAACGCAATGGAACCACATGTATGTTCGCCGCGCTGAACGTGGCGGAAGGCAATGTGATCGGCACCTGTTATCCCCGACATCGCAATGAAGAGTTCTTAAAATTCCTGCATAAGATTGACCGTGAAACGCCAAAAGACATGGATATGCATCTGATTTCGACAACTACGGAACGCACAATCACCCGAATGTGAAAAAATGGCTTGAGAAGCATAAGAGATTCCATCTACACTTCATGCCGACAGGCTCCTCTTGTTTGAATCTCGTTGAGCGTTGGTTTGGGGAACTCACACGCAAGCGCATCCGTAGAGGGATTTTCAAAAGTGTGCCGGACCTGATTACCGCCATCTGTAACCGTTCACGGGCCGCATACAGGACAATAGCGCACAATAGAGCATCTATTAATTCCCCGAATAAGTAATAAATAGGATATAGGCATGGAAAAAAGAGACATGCCAACGTGTGAGGAACTTGCGACTGAGAATGCCTGGTTACGCGAGGAGAACCGACAGCTCCGCGAGAAGGTGGTTGCGCTGAAGAACACCGTGATTGTTCTGGAAAAGGCTGTGTCGAGGTTAGAAGAGATAGTTGCGCGACTCAGCAAGAATTCCGGGAACTCATCGAAGCCGCCGTCGAGCGACATTGTCAAGCCGGGCGGTGGCGATCATGCGGATGGGGTGCATCGGCACCGGTACGATCGTCAAGCGACATTGTCGAGACGGGCGGTGGCAAGGGCAGGACGGGGCACAGGATCGGCGGGCAGCCGGGGCACAAGCGTTGGGTGCGAGTGGAGTTCGGGCCGGACGAGATCGACGAGGTGCGCACGTAGTGGTTGCCGGAGGGATACTTGGCGTATTTCGTGCGGGATGTGGCGGCAAGGCTTGATCTGTCGGTCATTCACGAGTCCTACACGCGCGATGCGAGGGGACCGGGCGGCGCGCCGCCGTCGGCGCAGATGAGGATTTTCCCGGCGTGCGGATAGATTTCATTGCCCATTGCGCGCCACCATTTGAGTATGCTTTGCACCGCGAAGCTCGCCGTGTCGTGGTCGGTTCCAACGTTGACCCAGCCCAGGTTTTGTCCGATGTCGTAGATTCCGTAGGGGATCGCTTTGCCGATACCGGGCGTCACAAAATCGTAGACATTGACATGTTCGGGCTCGCCTTGCGGACGCCACTGATGCCCGTTGTTACGGTATTGTCCGACCAATTCCTTCTTTTTGGCGTCTACTGATATGACTGGCAGTGATTCGTCTAGATGCTTTTTGGCAACTTCGTTTATGTGCTGGAATTACCCGTCGCGATCCGGGTGAGCGCCGCCCTCCAGCGTTTTTGCGTTGGCCTGAAGGCTGTAGCCGAGTTCGCCGAGCATCTTCGCAACGCAACGGTAATCATCTGTTACTTACCTTGTTTACTCATTCCGTTGCTGAATATCCCATACGCAGCCTTTTACCACTACCCAAAATAGAGTATGATTCTTGTTATCGTCATAATTCTTCAGTTCGTTGATTTTTGGCCCCCGGAAGTGATGGAAAATATGATCTTTTGTATTCCTCGTTGACAGTGCTGTTATTGCAAACTATATTTTAATGTGGAGAGATGGCAGAGCGGTTGATTGCATCGGTCTTGAAAACCGACGTGGCGGCAACGTCACCGGGGGTTCGAATCCCTCTCTCTCCGTTTAAGTCATCGGCACAAAAATGCTGGTGATTTTTTGCGTTTGGGG
>CAZQSL010000091.1:0-15581 GCA_964595945.1 uncultured bacterium | reverse complement strand
CTCGCCAACTCTTCCGAACCTGACATCACCTACGAAATCTCCTACAAACCACGCACCGCAGAAGACGACCTCCGCTCCACCTTCAACACCCTCATGCGCGCCTACATCGACAAAAACACCTCCTCCTTCATCCAGCTCACCTCCCCAGACTTCTCCACCAACTACGAAGGCATCGAAGACGCCAACTCTCTCGAAAACTCCCTCAACAGCAAATTCATCTCCGCCCAGGTCATATACCTCAAATACTCTGTCTCGACCGTCACCGTCACCGGCTCCAACGGCATCGTCATCTTCTCCTGGGAAACATCCCAATCCTCACAATCCTACTCCAACACCGCAAAATTCAACTTCTCTAAATCCGACTCCGGCGAATGGCTCTTCACCACACTCTCCGACCCCAACACATTCCTGCGCTACACATCCATCGCCGCCAAAATCACCCTCACATCCGACTCGCCCGCCATCCCCGTCAGCTCACCCTCGCCACTCACCATATCAGCCGCCGTCAAAGACAGCGCCGGCAGCTCCATCAAAGACGGCACCGCCGTCTCCTTCACCACCACCCTCGGCTCCATCACTTCATCCGCCACCACCGACGAAGGCTCCGCTATCGCCACATTCTCACCTCCCTCATCTCCCGGCACCGCCATCATCACCGCCACCACTGGCTCCATCACTTCCAACGCTCTCTCCATCACTATCTATAAGCTCGTCAACTCTCTCACTCTCCACGCCGACACCACCGAACTCATCGCCAACAACGAAGACACCGCCACCATCGAAGCCTACGTCTACGACGGACTCGGCAACCCCGCACAAGACGGCCGCACCGTCACATTCACCACCACTCTCGGCTCCATCACTTCATCCGCCACCACCTTCGCCGGCAAAGTCGAAACCACCCTCAACGCAGGCACCATCTCAGGCACCGCAACCATTCGCGCCACCTGCGACGGCGTCTCCGCCTCTCCCATAACCATATCCATCAAACCCGACAAGGCGCCCGACCCCCCCGGCGACTGATACCAGCTCGCATCCTCAGAAACATAGCAACAGTGCGCGTACCCCCCCCGTACACTTCATATAGCAGCTATCTATATTGATTAACGCTTTTCGTTCATAGAAATATCATATTTAGTGCGGCAATCTGTATTTTCTATCGACGCGTTTGAGCTTATTGGTGTGGTGATCCGTTTCAGGATGAGGGGTGGATGTTTTCGACGATATCCCTGAGTCTGAGAAAATCCTGTCTGAGGGGTTCCATGAGCTGGCTGCGATTGTAGAGCGCGGCGGCGGGATGGTACATGGGCATAAAAAGTTTGCCCTTGTGCCGTATCGGCTGGCCATGCACTTTAGAAATCACGAGGTCTTCGCTGACGAGTGTGTGCAGGGAGTGACGGCCGAGCGTGCAAATGACCTGTGGATTGATATGGGCGATCTGCGCAATGAGGTATTCCTTGCAGGCGGCGATTTCTTCGGGGCGCGGGTCGCGGTTTTGCGGCGGGCGGCATTTCACGATGTTGGCGATGAAGACATCTTCGCGCTGCATGCCGATTTCCTGTATCATCTGGGTAAGCAGCTTGCCGGCTGCGCCTACGAAGGGGCGGCCCTGGGCATCTTCGTCTCGACCGGGACCTTCGCCGACGAACATTATCTTCGAGTACTCGCCGCCTTCGCCGAATACCACGTTGGTGCGGCCCGTGTGGAGTTCGCACTTTTTGCACTGTAGTACGTGTTGTCTGAATTCTTCCCAGACGGTCATGTGTTCACCTCGTCTGCCGGGCTCGCATGATATATGGCGCTCTCCTGGCGGGATGCGCCCTGTTATTTGATCGTAATATTACCGTTGAAATAGTCGCGTGTTGAGTGGATGCCGAGATATTCTGTGAGATCGTCGACAGAGATGAAGACGTTTTTTTTGTCGATGGTGAATGTGAGGGTGATATTTTTTGAGGTCTTTCTGGCGTTTTTGCCGGTGGTGACGAGTTGAGCGGAGCCGGTTTTTATGTCGATGGTGATTTTTCTGGAGCCGCGAGTGATGTGAGCGGTGTTTTTTCTGAATTTGACTGTGGTGCCGGGCATGATGGCGGCGTTGGCCATGATGACTGTGCCTGATTGGCGGGCTATGCTGGCGCCGGAGCGTGGCGCGCCGTCGATCACGAGGACAGGTGGCGAGATCGCCCTGGAGTGGATTTCGATGTTGCAGTTGTAGTCGGTAAAAACAATTTCCGGGTCTCCGTCAAGATTGATATCGGCAAAACCGAAGAAGCCAGCTCCCTGCTGTATGCCGGCATATCGTGCGGTGCGGCCGGTGTCGGGTGCGAAGGCGGCTACTGACTGGCCGGTGTTTCCGTCGTAGCCGAGCGCCATCATCAGCATCCTTTTCGATGGCGGGGTGTCGAGGATGATGCTGGCGGTGTCGCCGGAGTTGAATTCGCCTGGCAGTTTATGTGGCGAAAGTGTATAGGCTGTACCTTCTTCGTCGACTTCGACGCCGGCGATTTCCTTTTTCTTTTCGGGATTTATGTAGAGCAGAAAGTAGCTGAAGTTGCCTGGTTTGTAGTCCGCTGCCGCAGCGATGTCGATGGGTGTGCCGGATATGGAGTCGAAGCGTGCGGCGCGGCGCGGCGCGAGTGAGTGGTTGCGCCATTCGAGCTCGAACATCGACACTTCGGCTCCGCGTTTTCCGAGTGCCGCGAGATAGTCTTTTTTGCCGGGGCCTTTTGCCTTGCCGATCGCGAATATACGGAAGTGTCTGAGTGTATCGGCGAGACAGTGTGAGCAGATCGGCCCGAATGCGTTTGCGGTGTTGCCGAATACGGAGACCTTGCCATCTTCGCTCACGAATATGACTTCTTCGAGTCCGTCGGCATTGACATCGGCAGCTTCCGCATCTCTGATCCGCCCCTTGATCACAGGGTTGTCGGTGATCCATATTTCCCGGAGTCCCGTGTCTTTCCACTGGAAGAGATGGGCGTAGTTGGAGTCGTCGACGATCAGTATTTCTTCGCCGTTGCCGGGTAAAAAATCACCGCCAACGAGATTGCTCGGTATATAGTAGCATTCGTCGCCGCCGACGACTCCCTGCCATTTTTTTTCGTAGGTCAGCACGCCAGCCTTGTCGGTAGCCATTGCCGGCGTGGCAAACGCTATCAGCGCGAGGAGCGCGATAAGATGCCTTGTGTGGATTTTCATGTCTGATCACGCCTGCGTCGAGAGCGGCGCGGGCTCCGAATGAACGTATGTGTGTGTCGTGTCTTGCACCTGTGTCTGTAAATTATAGCACCACGCAATAATGTGTTCAATTGTGACTTGTCACACAGACACCTTTTTTCTCCTGTCTCGCGATGACTGCTTCCCTGCGATCATGCAAGGCGTATATGACAGATATTCATTTCAAAACAGCGTTTTCTGCAAATACAAAACCCAATCAACGGCACTGAAAGTTTTCAAAAAAACGGAATGCGAAAATAATATCCGAAATGTAGTGTTTTTTTTCACCAGAAAAACGGCGATTTTTATTTTACATCTCCAGAATTATTGACAACCATCGCGAACAAGCATAAACTCGTTTCGGACGATTCTATCGCCGTTTGCCATAACAACCGATCTGCCTGTTGCGGTATTCGGCAACATGGCTTGGGCAGATGCCAATAGTATCAATTGTTGAAAACAGTAATAGGTCTTAAAACAGAGGCAGTTACTGAAAACCCACACAGCTCTAACACATGCGAAAAGCCGGCCTGTTGCTGAAAACAGAAATACACCCGCCCGCTGGCTTCCCGGAGGTGCCACTTGTCAGCGATCAAAGGTCTCATCTGTAGAAAATGCCATCGGACATTCGAGGCGAAAGCGCTCTATTACTGTGAGTACTGTTTCGGTCCGCTCGATGTCGACTACGACTATGCAAAAATCAAAAAGGTCATCGCCCGCAAACGCGTCCGCAAAGGCCCTTCAAGCATCTGGCGCTTCAAAGACCTGCTGCCCGTCGACGGCGAAAGATATGTCGAGATACATGCAGGATATACACCACTGCAACGCGCCGACCGGCTCGGAGCAATGCTTGGCATAAAAAATCTGTTCATAAAAAACGATACCCTCAACCCCACATACTCCACAAAAGACCGCATGGTTTCCGTCGCCGTAAGCCGCGGCATCGAACTCGGCTACAAGACCCTTGCCTGCGCCTCCACCGGCAATCTCGCCCAGTCTCTCGCCGCCCACGCCGCCAAAGCCGGCCTCAAGTCCTACATCTTTGTCCCCAACGACACCGAACCCCTGAAACTCACCGCCACGGGCATCTATAACCCCAATGTACTATTCGTCGACGGCACCACCGAGGAAATCAACAAACTGTGCCTCGAATTCATGTCGCGCACATCATGGGGATTCGTCAATGTCAACCTTCGCCCCTACTATTACGAAGGCGCAAAAACACTCGCTTTCGAGGTCGTCGAACAGCTCGACTGGACTCCACCCGACCATGTCATCCTGCCCATGGCGTCTGGCGGCACCCTGATCAAGGTCAAACGCGGCTTCGAAGAACTCGAATATCTGGACCTCATCCGCCACGACCGCACGGTCATCCATGGCGTCCAGGCCGAAGGCTGCTCTCCTATCACCACCGCTTATAGAACCAACTCGCGCCTTATCCGCCCCGTCAAACCCGACACTATCGCGAAATCCCTCGCCGTCAGCAATCCCGCAGACGGCATCTACGCACTCGAAATCATCCGCAAGACCGGCGGTGCCGCCGAAGGCGCTTCCGACGACGAAATCATCGACGGCATAAAACTCCTCGCCCAGACCGAAGGCATTTTCGCCGAACCTGCCGGCGGCGCTGCCGTCGCTGCCGCTGTCAAACTCGCCAAAACCAAAATCTTCAAACCCACCGACAATGTCGTCCTCTACATTACGGGCGGCGGGCTCAAAACTCCCGAATATGTTTCCGATCTTGTCATGAAACCCAATACCATCAAACCCGATCCAGCGATCCTCGAACAGGTTATCGCTTCGATCAACCGCTCCGAAAGTTAACGGCAACTGTTGCGTATTGCCGAAACAGATTCGCTTTGAAAACACATTACGAATTCCCGAAATCCAAAACAGTCGCTCGTTGCGGATTTTCGGCATAGTCCGGCCTAAAATATCTGCACACTACGGCCACCCGCACCATCCTGGCCCCGGAGGTATACACAGTGATTGGCAAAATCATCTCGATCGGTATGTCACCCGAACTGCTCAAGGAACCTCTGCTCTACAAACTCGTGAAAGATTTTGACATCATACCCACCGTCCGCAGCGCCGAAGTCACCGAACTCGAAGCTGCCATGGTGCTCGAAATCACCGCGGACACAGAAGAGCAGCTCCAGAGCGGCATCGCATATCTCGTCGCACTCGGCGCCACCGTCAAAAGACAGGCCGGCGACTTTATCGAAGGTTAGGGCTTGTCACAAAATAACCTTAGCAAGATTGCGCCGGATTTTTGGCCGTAATCAAGGCGCTTGCGAAGGAGCATACCTAAAGGTATGTAACTGAGCAGGCAACACGGAAGACGGAAAATAAAGACAAGCAAGATGGTAAGGTTATTTTGTGACAAGCCCTTGGTTTTCTCCCGGGAAGTCATATCACCCCGCTACAGCGGAGGATGCAATGTCGCGCCAAGCCATCATGAAGACCCCGGGACGAGGCAATCTAATGAAAAAACCAGTCGCATCCCCACAACAATGCACAGGATAATCAACGCGCAGCCGGGCATGTTCCCGCTGCCGCCACTTTTCTTCATGGAGAGTCCCACATGTCAGGTACAATGAAAGCAGCAGTATTTGAAGGAGAAGGCAAACTCACCATCAAACAGGTCCCCATCCCCGAAATCAGACAGCCCGACGAAGTCCTCCTGAAAGTCGAAGCCGGCAGCATCTGCGGCACCGACTGCCACATCCTGTCCGTTCCCCCGGGACATCCCGCCACCGCCGGCTCCATCCTTTGCCACGAATACCTCGGACGCGTCGAGGCCGTCGGCACGGCAGTGACACATCTCAAACCCGGCGACCGGGTTGCCGTCGATCCCAATCTCACTTGCGGCCTCTGCCCATACTGCCGCATCGGCATGCCCAACATGTGCGAAAACATGACGACCCTCGGCATCTTCATGGATGGCGGCTTCGCTCCCTGGAATGTCGCTCCCGCAAAAGCCCTTCACCCCATATCACAGACTCTGCCAGTCGATCTTGCCATCTTCGCCGAGCCTCTCTCCTGTGTCGTCAACGGCGCCAACAGGCTCGCTCTGCGCCCAGGCGAAAATGTCGTCATCCTCGGCGCGGGCCCCATCGGCCTCTACTATACCGCTCTGCTCAAACTCAATGGCGCAGGCCGTGTCATCGTCGTGGAAATCAATGATTTTCGTGCCGCCAAGGCAAAGGAAATGGGCGCGGATGTCATCATAAATCCCAAAACCGAAAACGTCAGGGATGTAGTTATGGGCCTCACTTCAGTCGGCGCGGACGCGGTCGTGGATTGTGTGGGTTCCCTTGTCAACGATGCCGTCGGCATCGCCCGCAGAGGCGCAAAAATCCTGCTTTTCGGCATGAACAGCAATGCGCGCTGCGAATTCACTCAAAACACCGTCACCCGAAACGAACTCCAGATCATCGGCACCTATATCGCCAATTCCACTTTCCCGGCTACCATCAAACTGCTCGAAAGCGGACGTCTCCCGCTCGAAAAGCTCGTCACGCACCGCATCGGTCTCGATGATATCCCCGAGGGTGTCGCCGCCATGAAAAAGGGCGATGCCATCGAAGTCATCGTCATTCCGGAATAGTCCGGCGCCTTTGGAAATGCGGAAGACGGCAATATAACTGACAGGATGAGACGGTTGGGCGGCCGGCAAGCCCTTGCTCAGGAAATCCGTGCGCCGGGTGGCAGATCGCAGTCGAAGGACATGACTGACAGGGAGTCGCCCGCGCTGGCGGCGAGGACCATGCCCTGGGATTCGAGGCCCATCATGGCGCGGGGTTCGAGGTTGACGATGACGGCGATTTTGCGGCCCGTGATCTGTTCGGGCGTGTAATATTTTGCGATGCCGGCGAGTATCTGGCGTTTTTCGATGCCGATGTCGACGAGGAGTTTGAGCATCTTGCTCGATCCGGGCACTGGTCCGGCTTCGAGGACGTGGCCAACGCGGATGTCGAGTTTGGCAAAGTCGTCGATGTTGACGATTTTTTTGACGCCGGGGATGACATCCTGCTTTTTCTTCTTTTCCGATGCTTTTGCGTTTTCCTTTTCGAGCCCTATGCCGAGTTTTTTCTCTTCTTCGGCGATCTGTTTGTCTTCGATGCGTTTGAAGAGGATGTCTGGTTCGGGGAGTTGCGCGCCGTCGGTGAATGGGTCATTCGCGGCTTCGGCCCAGGGGATGCCGGCGACGTTGCCGGCGAGTCCGAGGAGCGACCACACGCGCTGGGCGGTGTCGGGGATAAATGGGGCTGAGACGACGGCGAGGGTTTTGATAAGGACGAGGCAGGCGCGTATGGCAGCGTTGCAGGCGTCGGGATTTTCGGTGAGTGTTTTCCATGGTTGCTGTTCGTCGAAAAATTTGTTGCCTGCGCGGGCGAGGGCGAGCATTTCATGGAGGGCGGGGCGAAATTTGAATTCGTCGAGCGCCGCGCCGACTTTTACGGCGGCTTCGCCGATCTGTTTCCACGGCGATGCTTCGGAGTCGCGGGGCGTGTTGCAGGCTGGCACTTTGCCGTCGAGCTTGGTGGCGATGAATTTCAGGGTGCGGTTGACGAGGTTGGCATAGATGTTGGTCAGCTCGTTGTTGTGGCAGGCCTGAAAGCTTTTCCAGCGGAATTCCGAGTCGGAGCTTTCTGGCATTTCGGCGCAGAGGTAGTAGCGGATGGAATCGACGTGGTAACGGTCGAGAAATTCGAGCGGGTCGATGTACCAGTGTTCGCTTTTCGAGAATTGTTTGCCTTCGAGGTTGAGGAATGCGTTGCCGGCGACGAAGTGTGGGATGACGTAGCCTTCGTCCATGCCGTCGAGCATGATGGGGAAGATCATGGCGTGGAACGGGATGTTGTCTTTGCCGATGAAGTGGATAAGTTTGGTGTCGGGGCCTTTCCAGTATTCTTCCCATTTTGCGGAAGGCTGGCCCTGTGCTTCGAAGTATTCGCGTGTGGAGGATATGTAGCCGATGGGCGCGTCGAACCAGACATAGAGGACTTTTCCATCGGCGCCGGGCAGCGGGACGGGGATGCCCCAGTCGAGGTCGCGCGTGATGGCGCGGCTCTGGAGTCCGCGTTTGAGGTAGCCCTGGACTTCTGTGGTGACGATTTTTTTCCACGGAAGATCGTCGCGCGTGGCGGCTTCGTGTATCCATTTTTCGAGCCATTCGGCGCGGTCGGCGAGTTTGAGGTACCAGTTTTTTGTGGTGCGGACTTCTGGCGCTGCGCCGCAGATTTTGCATTTGGGCTCGATGAGTTCGAAAGGATCGAGCCAGGCGCCGCAGCCGCCGCATTCGTCGCCGCGCGCGCCCTCGTGGCCGCAGTGCGGGCATTTGCCGGTGATGTAGCGGTCAGCGAGGTAACGGTTGCACGTGGCGCAGAAGAACTGTTCGGTGTCCTTTTCCTCGATGAGGCCGCGTTCGAGCAGGCGTTTGAAAAAGTGGACAGAGATTTCCGCGTGAGCCGGGCGGGAGGTCTGGGAGAAGTTGTCGAATCTTATGTTCATGCGGTCAAAGATCGTTTTGATGATTTCGTGATTGATCCTAACATGTTCCGCCGGTGTGCGGTTCAGGGCTTCGGCCGTGATGGTGATGGCCACGCCGTGATCGTCGGTGCCGCAAATATAGACAATGTCCGCATCGCACATTTTTTTGTAGCGCACATAGATATCGGCCCCGAGGTACGCGCCTGAGATGTGGCCGAAGTGGATCGGTCCGTTGGCGTAGGGGAGTGCGCTGGTGACGAGCAGTTTTTCGCGTTTTGCGGTTGAGTCCATTGAATTCCTCTTTCTGAAATATCAGGGGCGGCGTGACGCCGCGGTTTTCCAGTCTGAATTTTAACACTGTGCGGGTCAAATTCAACCCGGATACTGCAATAGAATTCGGGGTTGCGGTCGCAAGGAGTGATGAAATACAAGGCCCAAGGAGCATTCTTGCATCGAGCAGTATCGGGCATACGCGAACATAACAATGCTCCGGCAACACAGCAGTTCGCCCTTATCGCGACTATGTGGGATGGATTACTCTTTTTTCACATCTGTCTGGCCACGGACGGAGTTGAAGGCTTCGGTGGTTTTGGATTTTCTGTCGTAGACGACGCGGCCGGCGCGCAGTGAGCGGCCTTTTTCGTCGATCAGGGTGACATTGCCGTCGAGGGTGGTGATCTTTTTTTCGCCATTGTGATCAAGGGAGTCGGCGGCGGCGGAGCTTTTGCCCTGACGGATGGTGACGTGGTCTTCGAGGAGGATGTTCTTTTTCGAGTACCAGGAGGTGAGCTTGCCAGCCTTGACGGTGATGGGGCCGCGAAGTTTTTCGCGGGTGTCGTCGTCTGTGTCATCGTCGACGAAGCCGTCTTCGAAGAGCCATTCGCCGCTGGTTTGTCTGAGGGAGACGCTGCCGCTGGCCTTGATGACGCGTGTGGCGGAGTCGGCGGCAAGGGTGTCGGTACGGAGTTGGCGGTCGGATTGCGTGACGGTGACGTCGCCTTCGAATAATGCGGTGTTGGCCGTGTCATCGAGGGTGGCGGTGTCGCAGGTGATGTCGGTGGGTTTGCGGGCGAGTTTGCGCGACTGTTCGTCGCCGGGGTCGAATACGCCGCGTGTTTCGAGCCATTCGCCGTTGTCCTGGTGGAGTTTGACGGAGCCGGTGAAGAGGTAGAATTCCCTGTCGGCGTCAAAGGAAAGTTTCGCGGCTGTAGCGGTGCGGCCGGCGGAATCGGCCTGGACATGGCCCGTGGCGGTGCCCCTGCGTGATTTCCAGTTGTAGTCGAGGCGGTCCGCCGTCATCTGCAAGGGGTCGCGTTTGTCGCCGGTGGCTGTGGCTTCGCGGCCTTTTTCGGTGTATCGGACATCGCGGATGATGGTGATGTCACGGGTGGACCAGTCGAGGGAGAATTTTTCGCCAAGTGTGCGTGTGAATGGGTCGGTGGCTGTGACTTTGCCTTCGCCGGTGGCGGTTTTTCTGGCGTAGTCGATCTGCATGGTGTCGGCTTCGATGGTGATGTCGCGGTAGACGAGGCGCGCGCCGCCGGTAGCGGTGAGTACGTCCTTTTTTTCGTTGTAGCGCAGACCCGGGGCGGTGACGGTGGCGCGGTCTTTTTCGAAGAATCCGCGTGGGGGGGCGGCTCCGTCGCGGTCGCGGTAGTAGTCGATGATGTCCTGTTTGTGTTCGGGGTCGGGGAGCATGCCTGCGCGGACGTTGCCGAGTGCGGCGAGGGCGCCGGGTTTGATTTCGTAGATGAGGGTATCTGCGGCGATTTCATTTTTTTCGCTGGCGGCGTAAGCGTTGCCGGTGAGGGTCCATTTTTCATTTTTGCGGTCGTAGGCGGCTGTGTCGCTTTTTGCGGATTTCTTTTTCTGTTTGAGGAATACGGAGCCGTATGCCTGGAGGTCTTCGGTGCGGAGATCGGCGGTGAGCGTGTCGCATGAGAGGGTGGATTCTTCGATGGCGCTTTTGCGTACGTTTTCGGACGCGCCGGGTCCGATGATTTTTTCCTTGAGCAGCCAGTCGCCGGAGAATTGTTTTGCGAGGACGCCGATGGCGAGGACGGCTGTGTGATCCTTGAGATTGATGAATGCGCGGCCTGCGGTGACGTGCATGGTTTTCTGGATCATTTCCATGCCGGTGGAGAGTTCCATGGTGCTGTCTTTCCAGTAGTAGAGGGCTTCGGAGGTGAGGATAGTAGTGTCCTTTTTTCCGGCGGCGCGGGCGGGCGAACCTTTTTCGCCGAGGTCGGGTCGGCCTTTGTTGAGGATTTTCACCGTGCCGGTGGAGCGGATGTTTTTGCGCTGGAAGTCGACTTGCATTTCGGTAGCGGACATGTCGAAGCCTCTGCCGTGGAGACGGACAGTGCCGGGTGCGGCGGGAGGTTTTTTCCGGCCTGGGGGCGTGATGACAGGAAGTTGGTCGAGGGTGGGAAAGCAGTAGAGGATTTTGGCGACGCTGTCATACTGGATGCGTTCGGCGGTGAGTGTGATGCGTTTGAAGTATGAGGGTTTGACGCCGCTGTCGCGGATCTGCCTGCGTATGTCGGGGGATTCCCTTGAGTACATGTCGGGGATGTAGATGCGGACTTTTTTGGTTGCCGTAAAGAAACTGAGGCTGTCGCCGTTTGACTCGATGGAGCCGGCGCGATAGTAATTGCCGTCGATGTAGAGAGCCGCACCCTGGGGGAATGCGAGGTGGCCGCCGGTGGCGTTCCAGACAAGCAGCGGCGACGAGATGTAGTCGCCGTTGGGTGAGCGCAGACGGACCGCGCCTTCGAGGCGCACGACTTTCGCGTCACGGTCGTACCAGCCGCGTTGGGCGGTGAATGAAAACGGAGGGCCATCCCGGCGGTAGTATTTACCTTTATATATGGCGTTGACAGTCTGTCGTACGGCAGAGGAGTCGAATTCGGCGGTGCGAGCCCAGAATTCCCACTTGAGCGTGCCTGTTTCGCGTATGCGCGCGTGGATGCCGCGAGCGATGAGCGGGTCATCGGACGCCGCGCCATACCGCTCTCTATCCACAAAATACACCGCCGTGAAAAAAGCAGCGAGCAGCCCCGCGAACAGGTAGAGCGCCACACGTCTGAGAGTTTCGAGTCCCTCGTATCTCACAGAGAAGTCTCCTCACCGCGCCCACGCAGGGCAAGCGCGCGCCACACGGCGATGAGCCACACGAGACATGCCACGGCAGCCACGGCCATGCACGCCGCGAGCGTTTTCACCCACCCGGCAGACGCGGGATACAGCATCGGCACATAGCGCCACCAGCAATCCCACCCGACGGCCCGCGCGGGGTCGGGCGGCGCGGCGTATGGCATCAATGACTTCCACGGAAAATCCTGCCGCATCGCATCGTTGACATCATCTCTGGACTCTCCGCGCGCGCCAGCCGTGTGCCTCAGCAGCCACCAGTGACCGGCAATCGGGGAAAATTCGGGGATATAATGATTGTTGACTATCTGATCGCGGAGTTCGAGCCGGCCAGGGTAGTGCAAAACCTGATATGGCGGCTGCCCGATCGTCAGCATGATATATTCATTGTAGCTCACAAGCGACCCGAGCGCCTGCACAAAAACCGACAGCCCCACTACAGCCGCAAATACAAGCCGCCGCCATTGTCCCACCTTTTCGCCACGCCACAGACTCACCAGCGGCACCATCATCAGCGGCACCACCGGCATCAGAAATCGCGGCCCCCACGCAAAATCGCCATGCCAGCAATACCAACCCGCAAACATCACCACAAACGCCGCCGCCACCGCGCCAATCACCACCACCTCGCCCCGCCACTCCCGCGCAAACCGCCGCCATGCCGCCACACTCAGCGCCAGCACCGGCACGTAGAAAAACACTCCCTTGCCCGGACTCGCCAGCAGCCCGTGTATCCCCGCGTACAGCGGCGTGTCGAATTTATGAAACGAGTCGAAATCTCGACCCAGATAATACCCCGTCTGCATCACATCGCCAAACCTCGCCCAGTTGTACCACAGCACCACCACCAGCCACGCAAACCCCACCACCACGTACACCGCCGCCTGCGCCCGCCGCCTACGATCACTTTTCGCCCGCCACGCCGCCACAAAAAAATATACTATAAACGGCAGCACGCAAAACGCCACCATCGGCTTCACCGCCACGGCAAGCCCGGTCATAAAGGCCGCGCCAGCCGCAGCGGCCAACCCGCCACGCCGCCGCCACACCAGATGCCAGTAAAACGCACCCGTCAGACACAGCCCCGTCAGCGGCTCACTGAAAAGCGTCCGCGCATACGGCCACACCATCGTCCCAAGCCCCCCCACAAGCGCGATCCCCAGCGCCCACGCTCCGGTAGCTCCCATTTCTATCGCAATAAAATAAAGGAATACACATATCGCGGCCGACACCGCCGGCCCGGCCAGCGACACCACAAAATACCGCGCCGCATCATCCGGCATGCTTTCGTCGCGCCGCGCCCACACATCACCGATCAAATACCAGGGCGTCTCCGCGAGCGACTGCCCAATTCCATACTTCGACACCCACTGCCCCCCACGCCCCTGCTTGAGCACCACCCGGCTATCCTGCCGCACAAACACACTGCCTCGCGTCGCAAGACTCTCCGCCGCAAGATACATCCCCAGCGCATCCCCACCCATCTGCACTCCCTGCATCGTCAGCCCGAAAAACATGAATAGAAACAGAAAAAGCGGCACCGCGGCACTACGCGCGCCGCGCCGCCCGGGTCCTGCGTATGAAAATTCATGTCCGATCATCCTTTTATAATAAGTTAAATGTCGGCTAAAATTAATAGCGCGCCAATACTCACTCTCCTGTCACCCGTCGCGCATCGGTGACAGCCAACGGGGAAACCATGACCAACGTCACCACCGGCACTCTGCTCTCCATCAACATCAGCACCGCCCGCGGCCAGAAAAAAAAGCCCGTCCCGCAAGCCGCCATCATCGAGGGCAAGGGCATCGAGGGCGACGCGCACTTCGGCTGCGACCCCATCAAGCAGATCAGCCTGCTCGCCTACGAAAGCCACCTCTACATGCACGCCAAGGGCCTCATCACCACCCCCGGCGACTTCGCGGAAAACCTCACGACCGAAGGCATCTCCGTCCACACCCTGCCCGTCGGCACCCGCATCACCATCGGCACACTCGAATTCGAGGTCACACAGATCGGCAAGGAGTGCCACTCCCACTGCGAAATCTACCGCCAGACCGGCGAATGCGTCATGCCGCGCGAAGGCATCTTCGTCCGCGCCCTCGCCTCGGGCATCATCACCACGGGCGATCAAATCGCCGTGAAAACTGTCTGAATATTTTGCCAGCTATCACCTTGCGGAAAGGATGATGGAAATGCGCCATAAAATTAAGCCGGCATTCGGCATCGCCGCGATAATATTCATCACGGCAGTGACCATCCTTTCGGGCCCCTACACCGCCGCCGAACAGGAGTGGCATGCCACAGGCCCCATGATACTCGTCTACATGGACGAGTCGCAGACCAACCACCTGCGCGCCTACGGCCTCGCCTACTGGTGCCTGCAAGCCCCCCGCGGCTACAGGTCGCAATGGCTGCTCAACTATCGCGGCGGCTCGTTCCTTTTCCCCGACTCACAGGATATCCGCGACCGCGCGACTATCCTCGGCGTCGCCTTCAGAGTGCTCGACGCCGCTTCGACCGACAAAATCTACGAAACCATCAAAAACATCAACTCCGAAGTCGTCGCTCTCGAAAAAGCGCCAAAAATCGCAGTCTACGTGCCACCAACCAACGACCCCTGGGACGACGCGGTGCGCATGGTCCTCGAATACGCCAAAATCCCATACGACACCGTCTGGGACCGCGAAGTCATCGCCGGCAAGCTCGCCGGCTACGACTGGCTCCACCTCCACCATGAGGATTTCACCGGCCAGTACGGTAAATTCTACGGCTCGTACCGCAATGCCGACTGGTACAACACATCGAAGGCGACAAACGAAAAAACTGCCCGCGAACTCGGCTTTCAGACCGTACCGCAACTCAAGTCCGCCGTCTCTGTCGAAATCCGCAAGTATGTGGAAAAAGGCGGGTTTCTCTTTGCCATGTGCTCCGCTCCCGACAGTCTCGATATCTCTCTCTCGGCGCGCGGGCTCGACATCGTGCCTCCCGCGCTCGACGGCACGCCCATGTCTCCCGGAGCGCAGAGTAAACTCAATTTCGACAATACCTTCTCTTTCATGGATTTCACCCTCGTCACCGATCCCAACGTCTATGAAGTCTCGGACATCGACATTGCGCCCCGCAACATCGACCGCCCCGATCTCGTACCGCCGTTCGAGCTTTTCGAATTTTCGGCCAAACAGGACACCGTGCTCTCGATCTTCGTGCAAAACCACACGGCGCAGGTGCGCAACTTCCTCGGCCAGACCACAGCCTTTCGGCGCGATCTCATCAAGGACGAAGTCGTCGTGCTCGGCGACACGCCCGGCACCGACGAGGTCAAGTATGTCCACGGCACTGCCGGGCTTGGCAGCTTCACCTTCCTCGGTGGCCACGACCCGGAGGATTTCGCCCACTATGTCGGCGAAAAACCGACCGATCTCTCTCTCTATCCCAATTCCCCCGGCTACCGCCTCATCCTCAACAACGTCCTTTTCCCGTCCGTGAAAAAGAAGGAAAAAAAGACCTGACGCCGTGTCCGATGTAAAATGCCTGTAAGCGTTCATGACAAGAGTATGGAGACCTTCTTTTTGAAAAATGGGGGCTCCAAACCTCTACCGAAAACTTTATATGCTATAAGCCATTTTTTACTGGTTACAAGCGGCATATCAGCCGCTTGTAACCAGTAAAACCAGAGAATACTCCAAACATAGGGAGTTTTTTGGAGAGGTGCGGAGAAC
>CAZQSL010000090.1:0-15837 GCA_964595945.1 uncultured bacterium | reverse complement strand
CGCAGTCACACTTTGTGCAATTCCCGTTATGAGACATAGTATTGTCGTCGCGAATGCAGCCGCCATTCTTGAAATTCCAGTTAAAGAACTGATCTCCGTCAGCATGGTTTTCTCCAGAAGTTGATGGAATGAACTGATTTCGGATAGTAACACAAACATTTGCATTTGACAACGCAAAAACGAGTCCTGGACGCAGCTGCTGAGGGAAAAATGCAGTGGCAACGCAACAGTCAGTGCCCATGACACGACTGCCGGACCCGTCAAAGACCTTCCGAGAGAGAGGAGAGCAAGGGACTTATTGATGTCTCCTGGCGTTATGGGACTGTGCTGGTTGCCGGTGTTGGCGAGTCAGGCCCGATTATTTGCCGCCGGATTGTTTCTGTACTTTTGCCCAAGTGTCCTTGAGAGTGGCGGTGCGGTTGAAGACCGGATGCCCTGGAGTGGTGTCTGGGTCGAGGGTGAAGTAGCCTTTGCGCTCGAACTGGAAACGGTCACCGGGCGCACAGTCTGCAAGAAAGGGCTCGGCCTTGCAGCCGGTAAGTATAGTGAGTGATTCGGGGCGGAGATTGGCGCGCCAGTCGGCGCCTTCGGGCGTGTCGTAGGGGTTTTCTTTGGTGAAGAGCTGTTCGTATAGACGGATTTCGGCGTCGAGGGCGTGAGGGGCGCTGACCCAGTGGATAGTGGCCTTGACTTTGCGGCCGTCGGGCGAGTCTCCGCCGCGTGTGGCGGGGTCGTAGGTGCAGTGGAGTGCGGTGATGACGCCGGTGGCGGGGTCTTTGTCGACGGATGTGCATGTGATGTAGTAAGCGTAGCGCAGGCGCACTTCGCGGCCAGGGGCGAGGCGGTAAAATTTCGAGGGTGGTTCTTCCATGAAGTCTTCGCGTTCGATGTAGATTTCGCGCGAGAAGGGGACCTGGCGCGTGCCCATGGTTTCGTCTTCGGGATTGTTAACGGCATCGAGGAGTTCGGTCTGGCCTTCGGGGTAGTTGTCGATGATGACTTTTATGGGGTCGAGGACGGTCATGGCGCGCTGGGCCGTGCGGTTGAGGTTTTCGCGGACGCAGAATTCGAGATATTCGTACTGGACGGTGTTGTCATCCTTGCCGACGCCGATGCGGCGGCAGAATTCGCGGAGCGCTTCGGGCGGCACGCCTTTGCGGCGCAGGCCGGCAAGAGTTGGCATTCGGGGATCGTCCCATCCGGCGACGTGCTTTTCTTCGACGAGCTGGATGAGGCGGCGTTTGCTCATCATGGTGTATGTGACGTTGAGACGGGCGAATTCGGTCTGGGTGGGTGCGTAGATGCCGAGTTGTGCGATGTACCATTCGTATAGTGGGCGGTGGTCTTCGAATTCGAGGGTGCAGATAGAGTTGGTGATGCGTTCGATAGAGTCGGACTGGCCGTGAGTAAAATCGTAAGTGGGATAGATGCACCATTTGTCGCCGGTGCGGTGGTGATGGGCGTAGAGGATGCGGTACATGATGGGGTCGCGCATGTTGATGTTGGGTGAAGCCATGTCGATTTTGGCGCGAAGGGTGCGTGAGCCCTCCGGGAATTCGCCGGCGCGCATGCGTTGGAAGAGGTCGAGGTTTTCTTCGGGCAAGCGGTCGCGGAAGGGACTGTTTTTGCCGGGTGATGTGAGGGTGCCGCGGTGTTCGCGGATTTCGTCGCCGCTGAGGTCGCAGACGTATGCTTTGCCATCCTCGATGAGCTGGACGGCCCATTCGTAGAGCTGGTCGAAGTAGTCGGAAGCGTAGTAGAGGTTGTCGCCCCAGTCAAAGCCGAGCCAGCGTACGTCGGTTTTTATGGATTCGACGTATTCGTCGAGTTCTTTGCTCGGGTTGGTGTCGTCGAACCGGAGGTGGCATTTGCCGCCGAATTCCTGTGCGAGTCCGAAGTTGAGACAGATGCTTTTCGCGTGGCCGATGTGAAGGTAGCCATTGGGTTCGGGGGGAAACCGCGTGACGACACGGCCATCGTATTTGCCTGATTTAAGGTCTTCGGCGATCATGGTGCGGATAAAGTCGGTACCTGCGGGTTTGTTGGTTTCGTTGTCCATTTCCGTCGCTCTCCTGTTGTGAATACACACAAATGTATCGCGCATATTATAGCAATGGAAATGACCATGTAGGAGTTGCGCGAGGAAAATGATTGGCAGAGGCGATGATGATCAGATTATATAGATGAATTTTTTGTCGATTTCGCTCGGGATGTCCATATCGGCGGCGCGCCTGCGGAGGTCTTCGATGGTGTAGCGGTCGAGGATAGCGGCGATATCGGCATTGATTTCCGTCCAGACGGGATGCACGACGCAGGCTTTTTCCTGATCGCAAGCAGGGCACGCGGATGTGGCACAATCGACGATGGCGATGTCGCCTTCGGTGGCGCGGTAGATGTCGCCGATGGTGATATCACTGGCAGGACGGGCAAGTGCGTAGCCGCCGCGTGGCCCGCGTTCGCTGCGTATGATTCCGTGTTTTTTCATGCGAAAGAAAATCTGTTCGAGATACCCTGGCGAGATATTCTGCCGGCGGGCGATTTCTTTCACCTGGCCTGATTCGCCCGGCGCGTGATTGTAGGCGATGTCAAATACCGCTCTCAGACCATATCTCACTTTTGTCGACAGTTTCATGCCGTAATCACCGTCCGTGTTTAATGTCTATAAATGATAAATGAATAGTGCACAAATTCATATTGTTTTTATTTTGCGATGATGAAAAAAAACACCGGACATGCTTGACGAGACAAAAATACAGTCCTATATTATGCTGTACAATGATGCAGGACAGCGGAAAATGATACGGAAATGACAATGTCACACGATATAAATGTACTCGAAGGAAAAATCGAACCGACTCTTGTAAAACTGGCGCTGCCGATACTTTGGGGCATGCTGTTCGAAGTGCTCTACAATGTAGCCGATGCGTATTTTCTTGCGCGAATGGACATGCACAACCCTGCCATCCTCGCGGGAGTAGGTCTCGCGTTTCCCATTTTTTTCCTGATGGCATCGCTGTCAATAGGGTTGTCATCCGGCACGTCGACAAAGACGGCAATAGCCATCGGAGCTGACGAACCGCTGGAGGCGCGACGCACGATTTCATCAGCCACAGTGCTCGCGATCTTTCTCGGACTTGTCATGGCGGCCGCGATACTCCTGTTTATGGACCCGATCATAAAGGCGATTTCAGGAGCGAAAATCTCTGCCGAAGCGATGGGCTACTGCCACGAGTATCTCCTGTGGCTGCTGCCGGGATTCTGCATGTTCGTGATGTCGGCAGGACTGTTCGGCTCGTTTGAGGGAGAGGGCAAGACAAAATACATCGGGCTTGCGATGGCAAGCTCCACAATCATCAACATATTACTCGATCCGCTGTTCATATTCACGTTTCATCTGGGCGTCAAAGGCGCGGCGATCGCGACTACGCTTGCGAATCTGTTCAACCTGATGTTCGGCGTCGTTATTGTATTGAGAAAGAAAAACTCGTTCCCCGTCACTTTTTCCAGGAAATACGTAAAGCTGAAAACGATGCGGGAAGTGACGGTGCTTGGTCTCCCGCTCGCGGTGGGATTTGTCGTCATATCGGCATCTCTTTTTGTCTTCAACAAATTCGTCGGCAATGTCAGCCAGAACGCAATGAACGCGTTTTCGATCGCCATGCGTACAGATTACGCGGTCATCATCCCCGTACTGGCATTCGGCACCGGCATGGGCATCATGATCGGACAGAGCTATGGCAATGAAAACTATAAACGTCTCGCCGAAATCTATCGCAAGGGCATCAGAATAATCCTGCTCATAACATCTGGCGTCGCACTGCCCTATATGGTGTTCGCGCCACAGATATTCGGGCTTTTTACATCGGTAGACAACGTGATTGACATAGCGGTCACACAGGTACGCGTGCTCACGGTAGCGACAGCGATCGGCACCGTGTGGGGCGTCGCGTCCGGCACGCTCTTTCAGTCAACGGCTGATCCGCTGAAATCGCTCATCTCCATCATCCTGCGCAATCTCATGATTTCCGTGCCGCTGATGTACGCACTGACACGGATATACGGCAACAGCATGACATACATCTGGATCGCCGCCGGCACAGGATGCGTCGTGGGCGGAGCGATATGTCATATTTGGGCACTCTCACGCATAAGAAAACTTTTGTCACGAAAAGCTTGATTGTGTCAAAATCGCAACAAATCACTGTGTCAAATTTGACACGGCAGTCGCCGTAATGACACAAAAATATAGAGCAACCACGCTCTCGACTGAAAACGCAATTCCAGAAATGCGCCAGGCCGAGCGGTATATGATACACATTATTGAGCAGCAGTATCTCAAACGGCCAGATTTGCACTCACAGTAAACCACAACATGTAGTGGGCAGAAAAACGAAGAATTCAAAATAGAGTAATAATCATTACGGCAATCCCATCAATACGGACTGTTACGCAAAACCGGATAAATAATCATTCAGTGTGTAATGAATTCGCGCAAAAAATATTACGTATCCCTGCCGCGAAGCCATCATCTTGGCACGCAAATTGCTCAATATTCCACTGGGTGCATAAGCATCACAGAAAAATGGAGCAATAAACATACTATGGAAATTAAGAAATACCACTTCGTAGGAATCGGCGGGATCGGGATGAGCGCCATCGCATCGATACTCCTCCAAAAGGGCGTCCCCGTATCCGGTTCTGACATGAATAGAAATAAACAGGTAGAAAAGCTCGAAGCACTCGGCGCAGAAATCAAAATCGGACATTTCGCCGAAAACATCACCGGAAGCGACGTGCTTGTAGTATCGTCAGCCATCAGCATCCACAATCCGGAAGTCCGCGCGGCAGTACGTCTCGGCATCCCAGTCCTGCACCGTTCCGAAGTGCTCGCGCTCCTGATGCGCGAAAGCGCCGGCATCGCGATCGGCGGCACACACGGCAAGACCACCACCACTTCGATGGTGGCCCTGACGCTACACAACGCGGGGCTCGACCCCACGGCCATAATCGGCGGCGTCGTCGACCAGTTCCAGAGCAACGCAAGATTCGGCAATGGCGAACACCTCGTAGCCGAAGCGGACGAGAGCGATGGTTCGCTCGTGCGCCTTTCGCCAAAGATCGCAGTCATCACCAACATCGAAGCCGATCACATGGATTATTACACCGACATTGACGCGATCAAGAAGACATTCGTGAAATTCCTTCAGCAGCTTCCCGAAGACGGCCTCGCAGTGCTTTGCACCGATGATCCCAACATCAAGAGCATTTCTCAAAATTACACCGGCCGCAAACTCACTTACGGCCTTACCAATGGCGCCAATGTAAAAGCCGTTGACATCAACTTCGGCAAAGATGGCTCCGACTTCATGGTCATCCATCATGGGCTCGAAATCGGCAGATTCCAGCTGAGAGTGCCGGGCCGCCACAACGTGTGCAACAGTCTCGTTGCCATCGGCATTGCGCTCGAGCTCGGCATCGACACCGACACCATCCGAAGGTCGCTCCTCGACTTCAACGGCGCGAAACGCCGATTTCAGATAATCGCACAGGCCGATGACATCACTGTAGTCGACGACTATGCCCACCACCCGACGGAAATCAAGGCGACACTCAGCGCCGCCCGCAGCTATCACAATACCGGTCGCATCATTTCCGTCTTCCAGCCGCACCGATATACCCGCACTCAGTACTTCCACGATCTTTATGGCCAGAGCTTTTTCAACTCCGACCGCGTGATCGTCACCGATATCTACTCCGCCGGCGAAAAACCCATCCCGCAGATAAGCGGCGAGCTCATTGCCGAAAGCCTCCGCCGCTACGGTCATCAGGATGTCGTATATATCCCCGACATTAATGACGTGCCCGAATATATCCTCAGCGTCGCATCAGCCGATGACCTCGTCATCACGCTCGGCGCAGGCGATGTCTGGAAAGTCGCCAAGAATATTTCCGACAAGATCACCACCCCCGAAGTGGTAGGTGCGGCCTGAAGGGACGCCCCCATATCGGACGATCTGACAGCCAGCGAGCATGATCCGCCGGCACATCAACCAGGCAAGTAACCGGAGCCTCAAAAACTCGGTTATCCAATTCATTCCCCACGCCCCCGCCAAGATGCGGGGTTTTTTTTAATTGCAGTCGCCATAATCCTTTATACTCACTATGCCCCGAGACCTGCCAGCGGGCGCTTATGATTCCTTTCGAGCTAACACAAAATTAACGCGAGCCTAATATACGACTAATTGCGCAATCGCATACTTGTGGCTGACAACACTCGAAAGGATCAGACATGAAACTATTAAAAGCACTCGCACTCACGGCAGCGGTATTTCTCACCGGCGCGGCCGCGCATGGCGCCAATGGAATGATTCAGATCAAGGGATCGGATACGATGGTCAATCTCGGACAGGCATGGGCTGAGGGATACATGCGTAAAAACCCTGCGGCCAACATCGCAGTCACAGGTGGCGGATCGGGCACAGGCATCGCCGCGCTAATCAATGGCACTACCGATATTGCCGAAGCCTCCCGGGCCATCAAGCCGGCCGAAGCTGACTTGATCAGGGAAAAGGGCGGCACTCCCGTAGAAATCCGTGTCGCGGTGGATGGCATCATGGTCGTCCTCAACAAAAAGAATCCGATAAAAAAACTTACGGTCGAGCAACTCGCGGGCATCTTCTCGGGCAGGATCACCAATTGGAAACAGGTCGGCGGCAGGGATGCAAAAATTATCCTCCTGTCACGCGAGGTCAATTCCGGCACTCATGTTTACTTCAAGGAACATGTCCTCAATGGCGGCGACTCGAAGGGCAAGGTCGAATTCGCAAAGACCGCGCTCCTGCTCCCGTCCTCTCAGGATATCGTCAATCGTGCTGGTCAGGACATCAATTCGATCGGCTATGTAGGCATGGGCTATGCCACGAACAAAATCAAGGAGATTCCCATAGCGCAGGATGCGTCTTCTCCTTACGTTATGCCGACAGAAACTACCGTGCTCGACAATACCTATCCGATTTCTCGCCCACTGTTCTTCTATACAAATGGCAAGCAGAGCGCAGAAGTGGACGCGTTCATAAAATTCGTGCTCTCGAAAGAGGGCCAAAGCATTGTCGCCGACCAGGGCTTCGTACCGCTTTCGTCGAAAGACCTTTCAAAATCCAAGCAGAAGTCTTCAGGCAAAAAGGCTAAAAAGAAGTAGTCTTCATTCCACAAACCATAAAGGGACGTCGCTGCCGCACACGCGGCGTCCCCATTTTTTCGCAGCCCCCCCCAGAGGTATCATCAGTGCCCATTACCGATGCAACACACGCAACAGAGTCCACGCAACGCACACCGGTGACTCCCCCCCTGACCAGCCAGTCAATATTAAACCGCAAATCGTCAGCCAGCATCACGGCGGACAGGATCGCAGCAAAGGCAGTCGTCGCAATCGGCTTTGTCTCGGTGCTGTCGCTACTGATGATATTCGTGTTTCTCGCGAGGGAAGCGCTGTCATTTTTTTCACAAAACGGCATTGCGGCTTTTTTCAGCGGCACAAGCTGGCATCCGATTTCCGAGCCGGCATCGTTTGGGATATTTCCGCTGATAGCGGGTACATTGCTTGTGTCGGTCACGGCAGTCGCCATCGCGCTGCCGGTCGGCGTGGCTGCCGCGATTTATATTTCAGAGGTTGCTCCACATTCGGTGAAGGAGCTTCTCAAGCCGGCTGTCGAACTGCTCGCGAGTATTCCATCCATCGTTATCGGATTCATCGGCTCGACGATAGTTGCGTATTTTATTAAAGATACATTCGGTCTGCCGACGGGGCTTACGGCGCTCACGGGCGCGGTCATGCTTGCCATGATGGCGATCCCCACGATTATCAGCATTTCCGAAGACGCGCTCAATACCGTACCGGATTCATATCGCGAAGCGTCGTTCGCACTTGGCGCCAACCGCTGGGAAACCATCATCAAAGTCACGGTGCCGGCTGCGAGGCGCGGCATCATCGCGGCGGTGATGATCGGATTCGGCCGTATCATCGGCGAGACCATGGCCGTGATGATGCTCACGGGCAATGCAGCCGTGATCCCACATTCGCTGCTCGATCCTGTGCGTACTATGACAGCGACCATTGCCGCTGAAATGGGCGAAACCGTCCACGGCAGTGACCACTACAAAGCGCTTTTTGCCATTGGCGCCGCGCTGTTCGTGATGACATTCGTCATCAATCTCGCAGCCGATCTCGCTGTCAATGGCCGGAGGAAAACCGCGTGAACAAATCACTCAAGCAGAACATGATATTCGGCCTGCTCACGCTCAACAGCCTGATTGTCATTGTGCCTGTGATCATAATATTCGCCATCGTGATCGCACATGGAGCGAGCCGTGTCGATGCGGAATTTCTCACGCAGTATCCACGCATGGGCATGAGAGAAGGCGGTATTTTCCCCGCGATTTTCGGCACCATCGCGCTTACCGGCACGGCGATCATCATTGCGCTGCCGCTCGGAGTCATATCGGCGGTATTTCTGACCGAATACACTTCCGACACATTGGTGGCGCGGGTCGTGCGCATGAGCATAACCAATCTCGCGGGCGTGCCGTCGATAGTATTCGGACTGTTCGGACTTGGTTTCTTTGTGCTGCTGATGAAACTTGGCGCATCGCTCATCGCAGGTGCGCTTACGCTCGTGCTTCTGATATTGCCGACGATCATCACGACATCTGAGGAAGCGCTTCGCTCGGTGCCCCAGTCGTTTCGTGAGGCCAGTCTGGCACTGGGCGCGACAAAGTTTCAGACCATTGTGAAAGTCATATTGCCCGCGGCTCTGCCGGGGATGCTCACTGGTGCGATATTCGGTATCAGCCGCGCAGCGGGCGAGACGGCTCCGATACTTTTTACTGCGGCCGCGTTTTATCTGCCCAACCTTCCGAAGTCGTTCATGGATCAGGTCATGGCCCTCCCGTATCATCTATACATAATATCGACGCAGGTGCCCAACACTCCTGACTCTGTCAAGTACGGCACCGCGCTCGTGCTGCTCTCGATAGTTTTTCTCATGAATCTTTCAGCCATTATCCTCAGAAACAGGCTGAGACGGAGTAGAAAATGGTAATAGCAACTGAACCGCGCGCTACGGTCAAAACGGTCATAAGCGCAGAGCATCTCAATACCTGGTACGGCAAGACTCAGGCGCTCAGGGATATTTCACTCACGATCAACAAGAATGAAATCACGGCATTCATCGGCCCGTCCGGGTGCGGCAAATCGACATTCCTGCGTTGTCTCAACAGGATGAACGATACTATCAGGGACTTCCGCTCGGAGGGGCGTATCACTTTCGACGGCGAAAACGTGCTTGCTCCAGGGGTCGATGTTGTCACGCTGCGACGCCGGGTCGGCATGGTGTTTCAGAAGCCCAATCCATTTCCCACGAGCATCTACAACAACATCGCCTATGGTCCCGCGATACATGGCACCAAACGCAAGTCGGATATCGACGCGATAGTGGAAGAAAGCCTTCGCGCAGCTGCCCTGTGGGATGAGGTGAAGGATAATCTCAGGAAATCGGCGCTCGCGCTTTCGGGAGGACAGCAGCAGCGGCTGTGCATCGCGCGGCTGCTCGCGGTGCGGCCGGAAATTCTACTCATGGATGAGCCGTGTTCGGCTCTCGATCCCATAGCCACGCTGAAAATCGAAGAGCTCATGCTCACCCTGCGCTCGCGGTACACTATCGTGATCGTCACGCACAACATGCAGCAGGCGGCGCGCGTTTCTGATCGCACTGCATTCTTTT
This sequence comes from uncultured bacterium, assembly GCA_964595945.1. Lineage (GTDB taxonomy): Bacteria > UBP15 > UBA6099 > UBA6099 > JAJRTR01 > CAZQSL01. The sequence goes on along the minus strand of CAZQSL010000090.1, from coordinate 6,058 downwards.
ACCTCGGCGAACTCATCGAGTACTCCGATAGCGAAACTCTTTTTACGAGTCCCGCCTGCACCCGCACTGAGGACTACATCACCGGGAGGTTCGGCTGATATGGACAGCATCAGAAAGAGTTTTTCGCACGAACTCGAGGAGCTCGAAGTCGATCTCATTTCACTCGCGTCAATAGTCAGTGACGTGATCACGCGGTCATTCACGGCATATATCGAACGCGACGTGAAGCTTGCCGGAGAGATAGAGGAACTGGATGACATGATCGACGGCATGGAGATGGCCATTGAAAACCGATGCCTGCTGATGCTCGCACGGCAGCAGCCGATGGCGTCTGATCTGCGGCGCATCGCTTCGATCCTCAAGGTGGCGACTGAGGTCGAGCGTATCGCCGATCTCGCCACCAAGATTGCGCGCATGGCCAAAGGCCTTGCGAAGTGTCCTCCGCTCAAGCCGGATATCGACTTGAGCCCGATGGCCGAAAAGGTCTTCAAGATGTACCTCCAGGCATTTCTCGCTTTTTCGGGACGCAATACCGACCTTGCCGCCGCTATCATCGAGAGCGATGATGAGATCGACGAATACAATCATGCTTTCTACCGCCAGCTTATCACCGCGATGCGCAGTGACAGTAACATTGCCGAAACGGGCGTCGAGGTGATCACCGTCACGCAGTCGCTTGAGCGCATCGCCGATCATGTCACCAACATCTGCGAGCGCACCATATACATGAAAACGGGCAGACAGCCCAAGGACGAGTATCATGGGGTGCCTCCTGATCCCACTCTGCCTGATGCCGGATAATAGTTCTATTTGCCAAAAAAGATTATACTTATGATTAGTCGAAATATATGAGGAGCCGCAATGTCTAACGAACGAATTCTTGTGGTTGAAGACGAAGAGGACATCCTCGAACTCGTACGCTACAACCTTGCGCGCGAGGGTTATAAAGTCACCTGCGTGTCATCGGGAGAAGAGGGGCTACGGCAGGTCAAGGAAAACAGTCCCGATCTGCTGATACTCGATCTCATGCTGCCCGGCATGAACGGACTCGACGTGTGCCGTGAGATCAAGGCCGATCCCGCCATCCGCTCGATGCCGGTGCTGATGCTGACGGCCAAGAGTGAAGAGTCCGACATAGTGGCAGGTCTCGAAACAGGCGCGGACGATTATGTGACCAAGCCGTTCAGCCCCAAGGTACTTGTGTCGAGGGTGCGTGCCGTTTTGCGCCGTAAAAATGGTGTCACCGAAGCGCCTGCCGGCGAAGTCATCACATTCGGCGATCTTGTCATACATGCGGGAAAACACGAAGTCACGGTCGAGGGTCAGAAAGTACCGCTCACTTATACGGAATTTTTTGTGCTCAACACTCTCGCCAGCCGCCCGGGATGGGTATTCACCCGCTACCAGATCGTGGACGCCGTGCGTGGCGGCGACTATCCGGTCACTGACCGTTCCGTAGATGTACAGATCGTGGGACTTCGGAAAAAACTCGGCTCGTGCGGCAAACACATCGAAACTGTCAGAGGGGTAGGCTACAGATTTGTCGGCTGACAAAAAACAACCCCGGCCGCAACGCCGGAAACTGCTCTGGCAAATGTACCCCTTCATCCTTGCAGTAACTTTTTTTTTCACCCTCTTATTCTTACTTTACGCACTGGGGCTGCTACGGTCGTTTTATTACAACCGCATCGAGGCGGCGCTGATCCGCGAGGCCAATCTGCTCGGCAAGCTCGCTCCCGTGCGCGACATAGTCGAAGGCAGGGATGTGCCGCCGCATATCTATGCCACTCTCTCCGATCTCTATGGCGAAAAATACACTATCATCTATCCAGCCAGCGATGGCATCCATACATATCCGCCAAGTCCGAAAAACGCTGAGGCCAAGGCACTGACTGCCGACATCCGCTCCGCGCTCGCGGGCCGCAACGGCAAAACCGTACGCAACGACAGCAAATCGGGCGGCCGCGTGCTCAGTATTGCTGTGCCGGTGCGCAGTGGCGGGCATGTGATCGCAGCGGTGCGCCTCACTGCGCCCGTGAGTTCTATCGAAGCCGAAATCATACCCTCAGCGGGACTGGCGGCTCTTGCATCGTTTATCATCGCCGGTGTGCTCGCATCGGCCATCACGCTCGTGTTTTACCTCCGCATCAGCGTGCCGCTTCGCAAGTTGCGCGCTGGCACTGACAGATTTGCCATCGGCGACTTGCAGACACGTATCCCGGAGACTGGGTCAGAAGAAATCGGCGGCCTCGGAGACGCGCTCAATGATATGGTCACCCAGCTCGATGACCGTATCAAGACCATCATGAATCAGCGCCGCGAGATCGAAGCTGTCCTCTCAAGCATGCTTGAGGGCATCATCGCTGTCGATATGAACAAGCGTCTTCTCAATTTCAATTACGCGGCGGCGGAACTTTTCAGCATCGACATCAGCACGGCTCACGGCAGGCCCATCGCCGAAGTCGTCGCCAATGAAGACCTGCTGGAATTTCTCGAAGCGACCTACGAGAGCCAGTACACCAGCGAGGCGGACATCGTCATCGAGGGCACGGGCGACAAGGACAACATCTATCTGCAGGCGCATGGCACGATACTTCGCGACAGTTTCGGCCGTTCCGCAGGTGTCGTCATCGCGCTTAACGATGTTTCGCGGCTGCGCAGACTCGAAAATCTCCGCCGTGATTTTGTCGCCAATGTCTCTCACGAACTCAAGACGCCAATCACTTCGATCAAAGGCTTTGTCGAAACGATACTCGACGATGATTCGATCGATCCGGGGGAAATCCGCAAATTCCTTCTGATTGTGCAGAAGCACGCTGACCGCCTCAACGCGATTATCGACGATCTGCTCAGCCTTTCGCGGCTCGACAGGGAAAAACCGAATATCGAATTCGAGGACGCGTCGATCGCCGACGTGATCGAGTCGGCAATTGGTTCGTGCGTGATCAAGGCAGCTCAGAAGGATATCAACATCCATCAGCAATGCAGCGCGAGCCTCACTGGCCGCATCAATCCACCACTACTCGAACACGCCATCATCAATCTCGTCGACAACGCCATCAAGTACAGCGAACCCGGCGGCACTGTCGCTGTCACAGCTCATTCCACCGGCACGGAAATCGTCATCAGCGTTTCAGACAGCGGTTGCGGCATCGACGACGAAAATCTGACTCGCGTCTTCGAAAGGTTCTTCCGCGTCGACAAGGCGCGCAGCCGCAAGCTCGGCGGCACGGGACTCGGGCTCGCCATCGTCAAGCACATCTCGCAGGTGCATGGTGGCTATCCTTCTGTCGAAAGCGCCATTAACAGAGGCAGCACCTTCAGCATCCATATCCCCGTGTGACAGATCATCACGCACATTTCGGCAAAAACACGCGACTCCAATCCTTATATATATTAAAATCAGATAATACGTTGCGTCCGGGCCAATCGCTGCTACGTAGCTGCGCTCACCCGTCTGGATCGACGCGGCCACACGGCTTTCGGAGGGAACATGATCAGACCGTTTTCATTTGCGGGCATTCCGTCTGTACAGTTCGGCGCAGGCAGGTTTTCGGCAGTACCGGGCCTTGCCGCCGGTTATGGAAATACGTGCCTTATCGTAACAGGCGCGAAATCGTATCAGGGATCGAGATGGGACAGGCTCATAGCCGGGCTTGCCACGGCGGGGGTCGCGTACCATCACTATCAGGTCGCTGGCGAACCGTCTCCCTCAGTAGTCGACGAAGCGGTGGCCACTTTCGATGCGGCAGGGATCACTTCTGTGATCGCGTGGGGAGGCGGCAGTGTCGTAGATGCCGGCAAGGCGATTTCGGCCATGCTGCCATCGGGCGATCCGGTCAAGCCTTATCTTGAAATGGTGGGCGACGGCAAGGCCCACAACGGCATAAAAGTACCGTTCATCGCGGTGCCAACGACATCGGGCACCGGCAGTGAGGCGACTAAAAACGCGGTGCTCAGTGACATAGGCCCGGCGGGATTCAAATGTTCGCTGCGACATGACAATTTCGTGCCGGATCACGCGATACTCGACCCAGAGCTAATGACGTCATGCCCGGCGGAAGTCACTGCGTCTTGCGGCATGGACGCCTTCACCCAATTGCTTGAGTCTTATGTGTCGACTAAAAGCAACCCCGTCACTGACGCGCTTGCCTGGAGCGGACTCGAAAATATACAGGATAACATCCTGCTCGCGTGCGGCGTCGGCGCGGGTGACACGCGAGTGCGCGGCGCTATGGCCTATGCCGCGCTGATGTCTGGCATAACGCTCGCCAATGCAGGGCTTGGCGCAGTGCATGGCATGGCGGGACCGATGGGCGGTCTTTTCCCGATCCCTCACGGGGTGGCTTGCGGCACGATGCTCGCTCCGGTCACTGCCGCGACGATCCGCAAGCTGTTCGCTCTCCACGGCCCTGAAAATCAGTTGCTGATGAAGTACGCTGCCGTGGGCTTCCTGCTCGCTGGGAGCGATATCACGAGCGATGTCAGGGGCGGTTGCGATCTGCTGATTGAAACGATCTACGAATGGACAGAAGCCCTGCCGCTCGGCCGCCTGTCATCTTATGGCATCACTGATGAAGATGTCGAAATGATCGCCGCTTCGACCGACAACAAAAACAATCCCGTCCCGCTCGACGAGGGCGAGTTGAAGAAAGTCATACGCGAACGGCTCTGAATGCTTGCGAATTCCGCAATGGAATTCGTACTACAACGAAAAGCGATATCGGAGGAAAGACACCGGGTGAATAATTCAGGAGTAACCGAAAAGAAAAAAAGGGCGCCGTTATGGGTGCCGTCACTGTATTTCGCGCAAGGCTTTCCCTACACGACCGTCATGGAAATGGCGCCAGTGTTTTTCAAGAGCATAGGGCTGTCGCTCGAAGCGCTCGGGATTTTCCAGGGGCTGCTCGGGCTGCCGTGGGCCTTTAAATTCCTGTGGAGTCCGCTGGTCGAACTCGTCGGGCGCAAGCGCACATGGATCGCCGTCATGCAGGGGCTGCTCGTCGCACTCTTCGCAGCGCTCGTATACTTCGCCGTCATGCCGACCGGAGGCCATCCGGTCACACTTGGGTTCGTGATGCCCAATGGCGCCAATCCGCTTGCCAATATCCTTGTGCCGCTCGGGCTTCTCGGGATTCTGTTCACGATAGCCTTCGGCATAGATAAGTCCAAGTCCCCCCCCGCCCGGCTGCTGTGCCTGGTGGCCGCTGCCACGATCCCGGCGCTGTTTTACATCTTCAGGGCTGACCTTTTCGTGTCCTTCCCCGTGACCGAAGCGCTGCCGATATGGCTGATATTCGGCGGGCTGCTGATGATGGCAGTCGCAAGCGCCACGCAGGACATCGCGATCGACGGTTATTACATGGACGCGCTCGACAAGGCCGGGCAGTCGGCGTTCAGCGGCATACGCGTGATGTTTTACAGGATAGCCATGGTAGTCGGCGGCGGCCTGCTCGTCATGCTCGCGGGCAAAAATGGATGGCCTGTCGCATTTGCGGCGGCAGCGATAGTTTTTTCAGTTTTCTATCTGCTGAATCTCGCGCTTATGCCACGCAGGATACCATTCATCGAAGATGTTGTCGCAAAGCAGCAGCGCTCGTTCGCCGAGTCGATGACATCCTATCTCGGACAAAACAGAATCGTCGTCATCATCCTTTTCATACTGCTTTTCAGACTCGGTGATTTCCTGTGGAAGCCGATGTCAAAGCCGTTTCTGATGGATATAGGAGTGACTGTCACCCAACTCGGATTCCTTCAGGGCACACTCGGCGTGATCGCCACGATCCTCGGAGGCATCCTCGGAGGCATCTACATTTCCAGACGCGGCCTGACGCGCGGACTGTGGGTGCTCGGCATCATCCAGAACGTCACCCTGCTGCTCTATGCGCTCCTCGGACACATCCATCGAAATGGAGCGCTGAAAGTCGCCGACACGATGCACTTCGCCGGCTATCCGCTCGATGTCATGGTCATCAACACGTTTGAAAATTTCGCCTATGGACTAGGTACCATCGCTTTCGTGAATTTCCTCATGCGTACCTGCAAGAAGGAATACAAT
>CAZQSL010000089.1:0-15892 GCA_964595945.1 uncultured bacterium | reverse complement strand
GCGCCAACCCGTAAAATCCGCGCAATCCGTGCCAGAAAGAGAAAGAGAAAGAGAAAGAGAATTACATAGACACGGATAACACGGATCGAACGGGACGGCACAAATAAAGCCTCACAGCGCCAACCCGTAAAATCCGCGCAATCCGTGCCAGAAAGAGAAAGAGAAAGAGAATTGCATAGACACGGATAACACGGATCGGACAGGACGGCACGAAAAAAGCCTCACAGCGCCAATCCGTAAAATCCGTGTAATCCGTGCCAGATAATATGGTATTAATCACATCATACATAAGGAGCACACAATGAAACGCCTAACGATCAGGATAATACTGCTGACGATATGTGCCATGACCGGCATCACAGCCACTGCCCGGGCAGGCTACATCCTTGCAGGCTCTTACGACACGCCGGGCATCGCCAATAGCGTGTATGTATCCGGCAATTATGCATACGTGGCCGATGGCAGTTCCGGCCTTCAGATCATCGACATATCTGATCCAGCCAATCCTACTGTCAAGAGCACTTATGATACACCGGGTCATGCGTGGGACGTCTTTGTATCCGGCAATTACGCTTATGTCGCGGATCGTGATACGGGACTCCTGATCATAGACATTTCAACACCCACCAGCCCGACATTAAAAGGGACATACGACACACCGGGATACGGTGAAGGAGTCTATGTATCTGGGAATTACGCATATGTTGCGGATGGAATTTCCGGTCTACAGATAATTGACATCAGTAATTCGGAAAACCCTACTTTTACAGGCTCTTACGATACGTCTGGTGAAGCATGGCGATTATATGTATCAGGTAGTTACGCGTATATAGCGGATTATGATTCCGGTCTACAGATAATTGACATCAGCGATCCAGCCAACCCATCTCTCGCAGGCACATACGACATGCCAGGTAACGCATTCGATGTATATGTATCTGGCAGTTACGCTTATGTGGCAGATCTATCAGCCGGCCTTCAAATCATTGACATAACCGATCCAACAAATCCATCCCTCACAAGCGCTTACGACACATCCGGTAATGCATACGATGTATATGTATCAGGCAATAACGCTTATGTGGCGGATGGAAGTTCAGGCTTCCAGATAATTGACATCAGCAATCTTGCCACTCCTTCACTCAAAGGTACTTACAACACCCCCGGTCTCGCCGTGGGAATATATATATTGGGTAACCACGTTTATATGGCGGATGACTCTTCCGGCCTTCAGGTTTTTGGGCCGACGGTCCCTGTCCAGTCCAACTGGCAGCCAGCGACGGCGACGGTGCTTGTGACGACTGCGCCGGCGGTAACATTCGGCACAAATGAAAACGCTACGTGCAAGTGGTCACTATCCAACGAACTGTATACATCGATGACAAATGTATGCGCGGGAGCGGGTACGATGGCCCATTCTTGTGATGTGACTGGTATTACGGAAACTGCGTCAAACAGCATATATCTTGCCTGTGCGGATGCGGATGGATTTTCGGGCGCGACGTCGACGAATGTCATCCTGACATACGATGCCGCCGTGGAGCCCACTATCACGGACAACCAGGACGGAGACGATACGTGGTATTCGTCTGATCCCGGGACAATTTTTGATGTCGATTTCGCGGATGCGGGCGGCGCGCAGCTCGATAACGTGCAGTATACGGTGTGGAGCGGCCCTAACATGACCGGCATGCAGGCCATCCCGTGGACAGATATCGAGACCGGTATAAATGCCGGCTCGTATACGACAAACTGGGGAGTCGATTTCGCTTCGCTCACGCTCGGCATGAATTATGTCTCGGTTCGCGCGTTTGACAATGCCGGCAACGTAGCCACTTCAACCGACGTGTTTTTTGTGAAGAAGGACAATTTGTCGCTCGGGATTTCGTTTTCGATCCACGACGAGACAGGAAATGCCGTGCCCGGTGCGACGCTCGAATACGGATGTACCGGCGGCACATCCATCGCCTGTACCGACGGCATCGCGTGCGACGCTGACGGCAGTGTCAACGGCATAATAAACATTACCGCCGCCTCCGCGCTTGTGTCGGGTTCGAGCTGTGGTGATAACGCGGATGAAACCCTTAATGTTTCGGTTTCGAAAACGGGATTCATAACATCTATGTTTTCGGGTATATATTCGCTCGCGGGAGTCAACTCGGCTGACACGCAGTTGCTGTATTCGCTCAAGGTCAACGTACAGGACGAACTCGGTTTGCAGCTCGACGGCGCGACGGTGATGCAGTCCGGCGGTTCGTTCGTTACGTGCATCGGCAAAGCCGGCACGGCCGGGTATTATTGCCCCGTGCCGACTGGCGAAACATCGGCAGTGGAGATATCCCGTCCTGGCTTTGTCTCGAAAAATCTTGCCACGGCAGGTACGGTGAATACCTCGGCGCAAATGGTCCAAACCGCGACTCCCGGAAGCGGATCGGCACTCCAGTACTCTCACAAAATCACGAGCATCACAAATGAAATCGGCGGCGACATCACGGCAACCGCCACAGCATTGAAAGTCGGCGAAGCCATCTGTACGCTGTACGGCGGGGCGTGGTATTGTCCGGTGCCGGTCGAAATGGACAATACATCCGTTATCGCTCATGTCTTGCTCGATGGTTATGTCCTCGCTCCCTATGGCTCCATCTCCAACCGGTCAACTGATGCGGACGCACAGATGACGGACGCGATCACGGGCGTGCTTTTCTCCCACAAGATCGCAGGTCTCAGCGCGGAAGGCACCTACTCCGATGTGTCGGGTTCTGTCACAGGCGTTAAAATCGGATCCGTCGACTGCATAAACAATGACAATATCTGGTACTGTCCCGTGCCGCTTGGCGGTGACAACATCACAGCATCGGCTGGCATCCAGTCCTCCATCTATATCAACGACACCTACGGCCCAGTCACAGACCGTATCTCTCACGCAGACCCTCAGGCCTTCGACAATATCGCCGGCATCAAATATCCGGTCAAATCGGCAGTATGGGACGAACTCGGCAACGAAATCCACTATGGCACAATGGTGCAGTCGGGCGGTTCGGGAGTCAACTGCCAGGCAGGATCAGGCTCCAACATCTACTATTGCCCCATCCCGGCCGGCGAATCCGTCAATCTCTCATTCTCCGAGACGGGATACATCGACAAGGCGCTCACATCAGCAAGCATCTCTGCCACATCGTCTCAAGTCATTCTCGATGCCACTGGCACAGAAGCAATTAACTACTCAGTAAAAGTTACCCTTAAGGATGAAACATCCGCGATGATCGCGTCAGGGGAGTTTTCTGTCACGACCGAGCAATCACTCGCCTGCACCTGGAAATCCGGCACGGCCAATTACTTCTGCCCGGTCCCCGACGGCGGCTCCACACTTATCACGGTCACAAGCCCCGGATGGGTCACAGCCACCACATCTTCGACTCCGGCCAACACCACATCACAGACCGTCGTCACCTTCAGCGAAGACAACGCCGTCAAACATCTCTATGCGATCACCGGCAGCGCCGGCGGCGTCGAAACTGAAACAGGCCAGCCGGTTACCCTCCGCTCTGACGATTCCGTGGAAGTCTGCCTCGACGACGCCTGCACATCCACCGAAGCCATCTGCGACCAGAAATTCGCCCCGGCATCCAATACAATCTACATCGCGCCCTGCGGCACCAACGGAGATCATTACATCACTCTCGCATCCAGAGGGTTCCTGCGCGGGATGGCTTACGGTTCTTTCGCCTCGCCGATCGGCGATACGCAGTTGCAGCCGACCTGGACTGTCAGCAATGGCAATCCGCTTTCCTATCAGATCGTGATCGACTCGGAAAATGTGAGAGACCAGATAGACAACATTGTCGAGCTGACAGCTACCACCACCGTCACTCTCTGCAACGATGCGGCATGCTCTTCGATCGACACGCCACTTGTGTCATACTTCGATGAAGCCACCCACAGATGGTATTTTGCCCCCACCTACCAGCTCACGGACAAATACATACGCCTCGAAAGACAGGGCTTCGTCACAACCACTACGCAAACCGCAGTATATCCCGACCCCGACGGCAGTCAGGTCATGCCGGTATTCGACACTGCCAACGACTCCGCGTTTCCCTACCAGATCAAGCTCCACAGCGGCGCTGGCTATCTCGAAGACGAACTCGGCAACGCACTCTATCTCTCGGGCAGCGAGACGGTCGAAATCTGTCAGGACGCAGCCTGCACCGCGACCGACACGCCCCTGATCGTCCTCCCGGTCAGTGATTTCATCGAGATCGCTCCCTCTGCCACCGGCTCACGGTGGATCCGCATCAAAAAGGACGGCTTTGTCGTCGCCACTACAAGTTCACCGGTCACTTTCGATGAACACACATTCGCATATCCGGCATGGACGACAACCACTTCCGACGCTCTGAAATACCCGCTCAAAATGATCCTCGCCGACGAGCTCGGCAATGAAATAGCCACCGAAACGCCATCGGTCACAGTCGGTTCACTTTCCCCTGACGTTGTCGATGGCGCGACGCTTTACTGGATGAGATCATCCGAAGACTACACCTCTTCATTCTTCAGCATACAAGGCTTCGTTTCACCCACTACCAGCAATTCCGGCGTAGCGTCGTTCCTCACGAGCTTCGCATCGCAGACAGTCATAGTTTTCGGCAGATACCCGATACTTTCCACCGTCGTACCAGGTACAGTCAACTACGCAAAAGGCCTCGAATACCATATCAAATTGACCGGCGGCGAAAACAAACTCGAAGACACTTTCGGAAACCCGCTCGAATTCACCGGCGATGAAATGATAGAAACCTGTACCGATCCCGCTTGTACTGCTGCCATACAACCTCTCGCGGCCATTTTTGACGAAACCGACACAAGCTGGTACATCTCATCTCAAATCAACGATACGGTTTATCTGAGACTTAACAAACCGGGATTTGTCAAACAAATATCCAAGACCGGCACAACGATTTCTACAACCATCCAAACGTATGCCGTGTGGAGCGTCGCGTCATCTGACTCACTCGCATATCAGCTCAAAATCACGGGTACTAATTCGCACATGATGACCGATTTCGGCACACAGCTCAACGCGTCAGCTTCGGATTCGGTAGTACTCTGCACTGACATCGAATGCAGTTCTTACGTCGAACCCCTTGCGACCCACTTCGATCTTTCTGGAAAATCCTTGTACGTCGCACCGCCCGACACAGGTACATACTACGTGCAGATCAGCAAAACCGGATATGTCAAAACAGTATCCAGTCCTGTCGCCATCTCCGACTCTGCCCAGAGCATCCCCGACTGGACAGGCGCCACAGGCCTGCAAACGCGGCTCAAACTGCTCGGCGGCACAGGATATATCGAAAACGAAGCCGGCACGTCCGTTACTCTCACCGGCTCCGAAACCCTAACCCTTTGCGAAGACTCTCTCTGCTCTACTGTCATCACTCCTCCAGTCGCACCTGTCTTCGCCGGCACCGGATGGAACATCACCACTCCGGCAGAAGACAGCTATTACGTCAGGGTATTCGCGCCCGGCTACGTCTCACAAGTATCATCCGTCTATGCCTCCGACGACCTGCAAAGCAATCCCCTCTTCACGGTATCCAACGGAAATCCACTTCCGTTCCCGCTCAAACTCACCCTGAAATCCGAAACCGGCGACCCCCTCAAGGACATCATGGGTTCGAGCCTCAATGTAATGACCGGCTCGGTACTTATGACCTACAACTCACAGACACCTGCCGCAACGACCATGGATTCCGCATATTGGGCAGTATTCGCAACCGGCGCGCCCCTCATCATCAATGCCCCCGGATACATCGTCCCCAATACTTACCACACTGCCCTCGACAGCGTTACCACTAACAGCGCCGCGCAGACCGTCATAAATCTCGACGGCACTGACACCACGCTTTCCGGCGGCATAACTGCCGGCGAAGAATACTTCGCAGAAGGACTCCGCTACGCCGTGCGCGTCGAGCTTGCCGACAAATACGGCAATGCTATCGAAGCCGGCGACATGGATACCCTCACCCTCGATGGCTATCCCCCCGTCGCGTCAGCGCCCACAGACGGCAGCATCGTCTACTGGCCGCACCCTGACACCGAAGCATCGCTTTCCGCCATCGAATCCGGTTACGTCAGCGCCGCTTCGACCAACAGTGGCCTCAACGCTTTCACCCCGGCTACATCCTCGCAGACCGGTATCGTTTTCGGCAATAACTCTTCTTCTGGTGTAATCAATGGCGGCATCGAAAACAACGTGCAGGGCCTCGTCCCAACCGTGCAGATAATCACCACGGATGTACTTGGCAATACCATTTACGGCGCTTCAGTCGATATCTCTTCCATCATCACCGCAACCGACGGTGACACCGGCGATGCCGACGGCAGTACAAACGGCATCATAGAAATCGCCGTCGATCCCGGCAGTCTGCCTGCCGCCCCGGTTTTTACAGTCTCCGCAGAAGGTTACATCAATTACGCTACTACCACGGCCCCCATCGCCGACAACGCAGTCACTGCGATCAACGCCGTCATCATGCCTAACACAACGATTTACCTGTCCAATGAAAACGGCGCCCCGGTAAGCGATCTCCTCGACAGCGCCAATTTTACTTTTCACACGTCAGACGGCGCTTTCAGCCGCTCCACCTTCGCTTTCGGCGAAACGGCCTCAGGCACTTACCGCATCGCCCTGCCAGCCGACGCTGAAAAAACCATCATCGAAAATATCAATATCGACTCCGACGAGTGGGATGACTACGATGTCGCCGAATTTCCCTGCTCACCTGCTTTGCCTTCCGCCACTTCTCCCACCGAATGCATCATCACTGTATACCGCCCGGCTGACTACATAACCATCTCTCCCGCCACTGCCACTATCACCGCCGGCGACTCGCAATCATTCACCTTTACCGTCTACGACAACAACGGCGCTGTCATAGACAAGGGCAACGACTCATACATCGTCGTCAGCATCATCCTCTCGGGCGGCTCCGAAAACCCTGCTTCCATGAGCGACATAGTTTCGACAAATTGCCAGAACGCCCCGGATGTCTCAGGCACACAGGACAATGCCGTCTTGTGTCAGTTTTCCTCAGGCTCAGCCACAATCGAGGTGAGAGATATCTTCGTAACTGACGAGACAACGCCGGTCAGTATTTCTCTCCTCCCCACCAGTGGCAACGAGCCCACCCATCTGTACGCTATCAGCGGCACCGGCGAGCTATTGGTCGAACCCTCCATTCTCAATCACTTTGTATTCTCGCTCCCGGCAGTTATAACCCCCGGAATGCCGGTCGAACTCGACGGATACATCAAAGCCGCCGACACATACGGCAATGTCATTCCCTCCTTCGACGCATCCGCCGATCCCGTAACGATCACAGCTGCAGGCGGCCTCACGGGCGCAGTGTCAGGACTTGGCTCCGGCAACGACAATATCCTCAATCAGGCATCGGATTTCCAGACAGGCATCGCTGACCTCGTCACCCACGGCATGATCTTCACCGGTGCGACCGGCACCGGCTATTTCACGGCAACGAGTCTCAGTGGTTCTACCGGCAACAGCAATTCCGTGCAAGTCTCCACAGCTATCCCCGTATCCCTCGCACTCTCCGCCCAGGACTTTGTCGAAGCTGGCGCATACGATATGGTGATAGTAACACTCATCGACGACAACGGGCAGATCACTTTCGCTACTACCGCGACAGAAATCTTTCTCACGACAGACATGCCAGCTGACAAGACTTTCTTTACGCTCAACACTTCCGAACCCATCCCCGTTGAAAGCGTGACCATCGCCGCAGGCGCGGCTTCCGCGCCAGTCTATTTCTCATCACGCATCACGGGCGCCACGACAATCACCGCATCCTCTCCATCACTCGGCGACGACACCACTTTCGTTACCGTCAATCCTGCGCCAGCAGTGACATCCGGCACAATTTCCGGAGCAATAATCAACGACAGCTCACAGCCAACAGGCTTCTCAAAAACACTCATCACCGCTGGCTACTACACTACCCTTGTCCTTGTCAGCTTACCGGACACTACAGCATCCCCCATCCCGCTCGACACTGACGCTTATGTCAAGGCCTTCATCACTGACACATACGGCAACACTCGCTTCGGCGACAGTGTCATACTCGACTGCGATTCGGCGGAAATTTTCATCGACCCGCCGACCTATACCATCGATGTTACCAACGAAGCCTCTTTCTCTGTATATTCATCCTCACCTGGTCTTTCAACGATATGCAGCGTGCAGGTCGCGGTAGACGGCAATCCAGTCACTATCGCAAACAGCTTCACACTCAAGTTCGAAACACCAGTTTCCGATATCACCCCGCCTGCGCAGGTGCCGCAGGTCTACGACATGACATTCGACGACCCGGATACCATTGCGTCAGCCGACAGTATTACAGCAGTATGGGACGAATCGCAGGACAGCGAATCCGGCATCGCCACCTACTGGGTTTCACTCGGCGCCGCACCGGGCGCTTCGGATACAGTACCGTGGACTGCCGCCACACAGACCACCGCCGTATTTGATGGGATTTCCCTTACCGAAGGGACGCGATACTATTTCACAGTCGTCGCACAGAATGGCGCAGGACTCATCTCGGCGCCGTCGACCTCCAACGGATTCGTCCTCGACTCACTCTCCCCGGTCGTTTCCCTTCAGTCCCCTGCTATCACTAACGGCAATATCTCCATCACCGGCATTGTCTCAGACTCTACCCTCATCTCATGGCAGCTCTACTACGGGCCCGGCACAACACCTTCCAACTGGAAGGAATTCGCCTCAGGTGAAACCCCGCAAATCACGAGCGGGACCCTCGACACCACCATCCTCTCCGGCACATACACCATCAAACTCATCGCCACCGACAGCCTCGATCGCATCTCAGTCGCGACTACCACATTCACCATCGACAATACCTATACCATCACAGGCGTAATCCCGGCACTCAAATGGGTATTCGCCGGCATCCCAGCCACCCCGGTCAGCGCATCGGTCGCAGACATCTTCTCCGGCAAGACCTACAAAGTGTACCGCCGCGATCCCCGTGTCACTCCGGACCCCTATCTCGGCAACTACATCATCCCCACAAGCTTCGCGGCAGGCGAAGGCTACTGGATCAAAGTCTACGGCGACTCGGATTTCGAATACTCATTCGAAACCCGTGTCACCGACACCACTACCGACTTCGCGGTACCCGTCTACCCCGGATGGAATCAGATCGCAATACCATTCCTGCGCGACGACTTCCCGGCAGGCGCGCTCAAAGTCAGGACAAGCACCGCCACTTATGAGTCCCTTGACGATGCGGCCAGCGCCGGCGCAGTCGCGGCGTCACTGCTCAAATACGAATACAACGGCAATATCGGCTCGTGGAAACAGGTCGATCTCGCCACCGAAGTGCTTGACCCCGCTGCCGGATACGCGATCAGAGCCTACACCAACGCCGAAATCATCTTCTCACCAGGCGCAGGCCGTAGCGATGGACTCCTGCGCACTATCCGGCAGGTTTCCGACTACCGTTTCCCCATTTCCGCATCCACCGCCAACGCCGCCGACAGCGACAACTTCATCGGCGTCACCGAAATAGCTTCATCCGCATTTGGCATCGAAGACCTCGAAGAGCCACCAGCTACCCCTGCTGACAAATTCATCTCCCTCTATTTCCACCACGACGACTGGGGCACCCGCTCTGGCCGTTACACCAACGACATCCGCACTCTTTCACGACAGTCCGGCTCCGTCGAAACATGGGCATTCAAAGTCGCATCCAACGACACCGGCAACAACGCCTCGATCACGTGGGACCCGGCAGCAATCCCATCTGCCAGCTACACATTCACCCTCACCGACATATCGACCGGCGCCGCCATCGACATGTCCACGGCCAATTCCTACTCCTATCCCGTCTCCACTACAGCCCGCGAATTCGCCATCACCGTCACACGCACTGCCGGTTCCACCCCCATTACCTACACCGCTTCTCTCGCATCCGGATGGAACCTCCTCGGATTCCCCGTCGAACCATCACCATCCAGCGCTGCCGCCCAGGTCGCCGACGACATCCCCGGAGCGAACCTCTTCCAGTTCTACAACAACACTTTCTACCCGCTCGAAACCGCCGACATACAGTCCGGTACAGCATGTTGGATATATTCGCAGACATCAGCATCATTCTCCATTACCGGCTACCCCAACGACACCGCAAAACCAGTCGATGTCCCTCTCACCGCCGGCTGGAATTTCATAGCCAACCCATTCGCCGCCGCCATCACCACTTCCAGCATATCCATCATATATAACGGCACACAACTTTCATTCGACACCGCCGCCGCCAACGGCATCATCTCTCCCGCGATACTCACATATTCAGACGGCGCATACTCCCCAGCGACATCCCAGACACTGCTCCCCTGGAAAGGCTACATGATCAAGGCGCTCAAACCCGCAACCATCAGATTTCTCATACCCGGTCAGTGAAAACCGAATATATCAAAAAGCCCCGGAGTTTTCCGGGGCTTTTGTGTTGTGAGTGATTTCGTCAGATGTCAGAGCAGCGAGTCGAGCAATGTGCCTACAGTAGAAGACGCCGACGAAGAGTAGGATGTGGCGGATGTCGTGATGGGATTGTCAAGCACGCTCGCGAGATCGGTCTCCGCGCGCGAGTTGATCTTCGCGAGAAAAGTTTTTAGTGTCGTCGCAAGGCCTTCCGGATCGCTTTCGATGGCATCGGCAAGTTTTTCGGAATCGATCGACAGCGTGCCATCAGAGTCGACCAGTATGCCGTACGATTCGAGTTCGTCGGAATATTTGGTTGCGGTCGCGGCCATTGCGTCGGCGCTGGTCTGCGCATCGGCATAGGTGCTTGCCCGGAGCGATGCGATGCTTTCGTTGTAGGTTTCGACAAAATCGGTGATCGACGAGAGCAGGGCGGAGCTGTCTGTCGATGTTTCGGATGCGGTACTGATAGCGGAGACAAATTCCGTAAGCTCATCGGAGAGATCGCCAGACGACTTGAACAAATTGTATTCTGCCGTGCTGAACGCCGAACGGCTTTCGATGATGTCACTTAGAGTATTGTCGAATTTTTCAGCGTAAAAAGAATAGAGGACATCATAGATGGTGTTGCTTTTTGTCGTTTTTTCGCTGAGATTGGAACTGATGGATTTTAAAAGCGTGTTGATCGTGTCAAGGCCGGTTGACGAGATGCTGGACATGGGTCTTCTCCTTAATCGAAATGATTTCTAATATTTATATAAATGCCCTTGTTTTACTGCACATTGTGACAAATCCATTATATAGCCTTTGCGCCGGAATGAATAATCATTTTTCAAAATAGTGGCCTTTAGCCGGCTTGCCGCAGCATCGTCACGGATGCAAAAATGTGGCAGAATATGTGTTCGCGGTAACAACTCCGCATACAAGGGGTTAACGGATGACCAATCAGAGAAACCTGCTCGACATGACTTACACACAGATTGCGGAGACGCTCGCGGCTGCCGGCCAGCCCGCGTTTCGCGCACGGCAGGTTTTCCGGTGGATGCATCACGAACGGGTCACATCCATCGACGCGATGCTCAATCTGCCGAAAGACCTTCGCTCGCGGCTCGCAGTGACGCACTGCATATCACAGCCAGCCATCACGGCTGCGCACCGGGCTAAGGACGGCACCAGGAAGTATGTCTTGACCCTCTGCGACGGCGAGACGATCGAGTGCGTAACGATCCCCGACCGCGATCGTGTAACGCTCTGCGTTTCGACTCAGGCCGGATGTGCTCTCGGATGCAGATTCTGTGTCACCGGCGCTGGCGGGTTTCGCCGCAATCTCACACAGGGCGAAATCCTTTCGCAAGTCTATCTGATCATGAAAGCCACGCCGGTCACCAATATCGTTTTCATGGGCATGGGAGAGCCATTTCTCAATTTTGACAACCTCGCTTCGTCGCTTGCCATACTTACATCGTCCGACGGCCCCGATTTTTCGACTCAGGGCATCACCGTCTCCACTGCCGGCATCGTACCACGGTTTGCGCAATTCGCCGCTCTCGGCCTCGCCAACCTTGCCGTTTCGCTCAACGCCGCTACGGACGAACTCCGCGACGAGATCATGCCCGTCAACAAAAAATACCCGCTCAGCCAACTCATCGCCGCCTGTTCATCCTACCCTCTCACGCTTCGCGAACGCATCACTTTCGAATACGTCATGCTGCGCGACATCAACGACTCGGCTGCGGACGCGGACCGCCTTGCCTCGCTCGCCTTCAGGGTGCGCTCGAAGATCAACCTCATTCCGTTCAATGAAACTCCCGCACTGCCATACCGCCGCCCGGCCGAATCCGTCGTGCTCGCTTTCAAAAAACGACTCGAAAAAAAGGGCGTCGACTGCTTTGTGCGCAAGAGCCAAGGCGCGGATGTTTCCGCCGCGTGCGGGCAACTCGGCGGTCGCAACGCGACTTAGGGCTTGTCACAAAATAACCTTGTCACCTTGCTTGTCTTTATTTTCCGTCTTCTGTGTTGCCTGCTCAGTTACATACCTTTAGGTATGCTCCTTCGCAAGCGCCTTGATTACGGCCAAAAATCCGTCGCAATCCTGCTAAGATTATTTTGTGACAAGCCCTTAATTTGCCATGTTGACGGAAACGAACATCAATCCACTTTTCGACAAGTCCTTATCACGCCCCGTGAGGGTGTTGTTTGTCAAAAATTGCTCTTTGACATTACTATGGTATATGCGCGCCCGTTCTGGTATATAATAATGTACTGTTACCGCGCCGGTGTCCTACCGGCTGGAGAGTCTTTTTATGGTCAAAATCAATTCGTGCGGGATAGAAATCGACGGCGTCACCCATCCGCTCTACTCGGGTGACATGCACTATTGGCGCATAGATCGCGACAAGTGGCCCGGCATCCTCGACTCGATAAAAATGATGGGCTTCAGATTTGTCTGCACATATATCCCGTGGGGTGTCCACGAAGTCGAGTCCGGTGTCTTCGACTTCGGCCACAACGACAGCCGAAAAGACCTTTCGGCATTTCTCGCGCTCTGTGGCGAAAAGGGGCTTTACGTGCTCGTGCGCCCCGGCCCCCATATCAACGCGGAACTCAACTGGTTCGGATTTCCCCCCCGGCTGTTCGAGCGGCCCGAACTCCTCGCCCGCACATCGCAAAACACGACGGCACTCGTCACGGCGCCGCCGCGACTGTTTCCCATGCCGAGCTATGCGTCGGACGATTTTTTCGACGAAGCAGCCGGATGGTTCGATGCCGTGTGCCCCATCATCATCAGACACCTGCATGCTAACGGCGGCCCGGTCGTCGCAATCCAGCCGGACAACGAAACATCTTTCTTCTTCCGCACCGCTCCCTTCGACGTCGACTATTCGGACGCTTCGATCGCTCTCTACCGCCACTACCTCGACGGCAAATACACAAGTGTCAACAACCTCAATGCCGTATATGGCACATCCTATGGCGCATTCGAGGAAATCAACCCGCCACGACGCTTCAAGGCAACGGCCTCGAAAGAGCTGCCACCATATTTCGACTGGATGGAATTCAAGGAATACAGCATCTTCCACGCAGTAGTACATCTGGCGAAAATGCTGCGCGAACGCGGCATCGAGGACATCCCCTATTTCCACAACTTCCCCCTCGTCTACTCATCCACACCATTCCACATCCCCAAGCTCGAATCACAGATCGACATCGCCGGCATCGACCTCTACCGCACACGCGACGACTATGACTCGGTCAAGGTGGCATCCACTTTCCTGCACTCCGCCAGCCGCCTGCCGTTCATCCCCGAATTCGGCTCCGGCTGCTGGTTATGGTGGAAACCCCTGTTTCTCAAAGACCAGAAGATCGCCGCGCGCACGGCTCTCATGCACGGCATCAAGGCAGCCAATTTCTACATGATCGTCGAGCGCGACCGCTGGTACGGCTCTCCCGTCACACGCGACGGCCGACGCCGCAAAGGCTATTTCGACTTCTACGGAGACCTCAACTCCTTCATCAAAAATACGAAATTCAACGAATACCAGCTCCAGTCTCAGGCCGCGCTGCTCTGCATGCGAGACTACGAACGCCTCGAACAGCTCTCATCCCTGATCTCTCCCGTCGGACAGTACGAGCCCTCCGCCGGCCTGCCCTACGAATGGTTCGTCTCACAGCAGCCGCTCGAAGGTTTCCGCGATCCGATCGCCGCTGTCTACAAACGGCAGTGGCGCGCCTTCCGCAAAGGCTTCGCGCGCGCCGGCATACACCTTTCGCTCGCCGATTCGTCATGTGAGCTCACCACCCTCGAACGCTATTCCCTGATCATCGCGCCTTCGTTTGAATTTATGACCACCGCCACCCAGAAACGTCTGCTCGTCTACGCTCTCAAGGGCGGCACTCTCGTCCTCGGCCCGCGCATCCCCCGATTTGACGAACGTCTCAACAACGAACCCCGCTTCCGCCCTCACACCCTGCACCCCCTCGGTGAAATCGAACGCATCGAAGCCGCTCCAGGATTCGACATCTTCGACGCCGACATCTTCAATGCCGAAAACCCAATCCTCACGACAGGCCGCGGCTGTTGCGCATACTCGCTCAACAAGGAAAAAGGACGCATCATCCACCTCGGATTCATCTTCGACGACTACTCAAAGAAAGAATGCCCGCAACCAGTTGCCAGCCTCATGCGCGACATCGCCGACATCGCCGGCATCACTCCAGCATACCAACCCGACGATCACGAAATCGAAACAGCGCTCCACATCCATCCAGTCACCGGCGATGCCATCCTTTTTGCAGCCAATCCCACAGCAGACGAAAAACACTTCACCATCACTCTTGCCCAAGGCCAATCGCTCGAAAACATCGACGACGGCGCACAATCGCCCGGCAAGATTTCACTCGAAAGTTACTCGGTCGGAATATTCAGACTCCTTTCTGCAGCCGCACCGGACAAGGAGGCCGAATCCCGGTGATCTCAAAAGACATCACAATCGTCGACATCGACCCCATTCAATATGAACATCTCCTCAGCGCGTTCGCCACGAGACCACACCGCGACGTCGGCCCCCGCCTCATCATCTTCTACCGCGATAACAGGGTGATCCACGCCGTCCACTCCGAAAAAGGCCCCGTCACACTCGCGCGATTCGCCGGTCCGTCACACCTCGCCGCCATCGCCCGCGAAAACGCCGTAGCCTCCGTCGTCTGTCTCGAAGAAGGATTCCTCAAACGATTCACCACTTCCGTCCAGTCCCAGATAAGATTCGACCAGACCGGATGGGAACAGTTCGCGGTCCTCCGCTCGGCATTCGAAAAAGAGCTTGGCGCCGGCCTGCACATCCACCCCAATCCATTCGCGACTTTTCCAGCAGTACCGGATTTCATAGTCAAAACACTCAAAAAACTCCTGCCCCGCCGCACCATGATCGTCATAGCCGCATTCGACGGCAAATCGGTGTGGACATCGGCCATTGCCGAATTCAACAACTTTGAAATGACTCTGCTAACCACCACCGATGGACTCGGGCCAATCACCATCGATGAAAACATGTCTACGGCAGCAAAAGCCAACGCGGTCACAAGCGCCGTCAGAAAAACATGGGGCACGCCGACATCGGGCTTTTATATGGACCGCATCGCTTTCGAACAAATCGCGGCCAGCGGCAAACCGCTCAAGACATTCCTCAGATTGCACAAACGCAACTGGATAACCATCACACCATTACCGGGGAGGCTGAAGGTAGCGCTCGCACTCGCGCAATTCCTTCCGTTCTGATCGCTCGTGCCGATAACTGGATTTGCCACATACAAACACCTTCTCTCGGTCACACTCGACAACGGCCGAACATTCGAGCTGCCGTATCAGTTCATATCCTC
>CAZQSL010000088.1:0-16056 GCA_964595945.1 uncultured bacterium | reverse complement strand
CCTTTCGGACACGGCCAACGTCCTCTCGCGCTATGTCGACGGCATGGTCTACCGCTGCTATCGCCACACTGATCTCCTCAATGTCGCAAACTTGCTCAAAGGCCCCGTCATCAATGCCCTTTCTGACGAAGAACACCCCTGTCAGGCTCTTTCCGACCTCCTCACGATCTACGAGAAAAAAGGACGCGGCAAGATCAAGGTCGCTTACATCGGCGACTCCAACAACATCTCCAATTCTCTCATGATCCTCTTCGCAAAGGCTGGCATAGACTATTCGATCGCAGCACCCGACGACTACAAACCCCCCACCGGACTCATGACGCAGATCGCGGCCTATGCTGCCGAAAGCGGCGCAAATATCGAGGTCGTCACATCACCGGCAGATGCAGTCAGAGACGCCGCCATAGTCTATACCGACGTCTGGGTCAGCATGGGCCAGGAAGAAGAAATGGCCGCCCGCGAAGCCGCTTTCAAAGACTACGTCGTCACACCGGAGCTCATGGCGCAGGCAGCGCCAGACGCGCTGTTCATGCACGACCTGCCCGCCCACAGGGGATACGAAGTCGACAGCGCAGTGATCGACGGCCCTGCCTCCATCGTCTTCGATCAGGCAGAAAACCGTCTGCACGTCCAGAAAGCGATCATGAAACTCATCTACAGCTAATCACAAACAGGCGCATCTCACACGCCTGTTTTTCTGCGCCACAGGGGTCAACAATCCTCTGGAAAACTGTCATAATATATGGGAATTATCCGGGGGCCTTCGCCCCCCTCTCATGGAGTAATATCACATGGCGGCAGACGCCGGCGACAACAGGATCATCTCGGGCAGAGTCATCGACGACGAAACACCGGCCGAACTCTCATTGAGGCCACAGCGCCTCAATGAATATATCGGCCAGAAGCAGGTGCGCGAAAATCTCTCCATCTCCATCAAGGCCGCCTCACAACGAGGAGAAAGCCTCGACCATGTCCTGCTGCACGGCCCACCCGGACTCGGCAAAACCACCCTCGCATACATCATCGCCAACGAACTCGGCAGCCGTATCACCGCCACCTCAGGCCCCGCCGTCGAGCGCGCCGGCGACCTCGCTTCCATACTCACCAACCTCGGCGAAGGTGATGTTTTTTTTGTCGATGAAATCCACCGCATGAACCGCGTGGTCGAGGAAACACTATACGCCGCGATGGAAGATTTCAAACTTGACATCATCATCGGCGAAGGCCCAGCCGCACGCACTCTTAAAATCGACCTCCCACACTTCACCCTCGTCGGCGCCACCACCCGCGCCGCTCTCCTCACGGCGCCGCTGCGCGACCGCTTCGGCATCATCCACCGCATGGAATTTTACGAACCCGAAGAACTCGTCCAGATCGTTACTCGCGCCACCTCCGTACTCAACGCCGAAATCTTCCCCGATGCCGCACTCGAAATCGCTCGCCGCTCACGCGGCACTCCCCGTGTCGCCAACCGCCTGCTCAAACGCGTGCGCGACTACGCACAGGTCAAACTCTCCAGCGCCATCACCCTCCAGGCCGCTCGCGACGGTCTTACCATGATCGAAGTCGACGAACTCGGCCTCGACCGCATGGACCGCCTCATACTCGACACCATCATCTCGAAATTCAACGGCGGCCCCGTCGGCCTCGACACTCTCTCCGCCATGGTCAGCGAAGAGCAGGACACCATCACGGACGTCTACGAGCCTTATCTCTCAAAACTCGGCTTCATCCAGAAAACTCCGCGCGGCCGCATCGCCACACAATTCGCATATCAACACCTCGGATACACTCCGAAACCCGAAATCAAACAGGGCGGCCTGTTCGACTAACTACTATCCCGCCCCTGGAGGTCAGCCACCATGAAATTCCTTACCGCAGCGACAACGGCGATCATCATCGCCGCAAGCGCCACCACAGCCACCGCCGCGCCCCCCACAAATGCAGCCACTCCACTCAAAGCCACACAACCCACCCCCACTGCCACTCAGGCCATCGCCACCCCTGCCCCTTTACCCATCTCCCCACTTCTCGACAACACCACTTCCCTTACCACTATGAAATTCATAGACATCGCAGAACAATCCATCCTCTCGATCCCTTCTTACTCATTTCGACTTACTATCAGCGAAGATGTCCCCAAGAAAAAAACAATCGACGAATCCCGCGTCGAACAACTCAAAAACATCTACGAAATCACATTCCTCAAAACCGGCCCCATAGACAAGGGCTGCTGCTTTCGCATCGACCCCAGAAAAGGCATTCACAAAAATTCTCTCATCGTCTATCAGCCCGACAAACAAAAAGGTTATATCTACAAAATCTACCGCCCTGCCATCCCCAAAGGGAAATATGTTGACGTCAAAGACATCCGCATGTCCGACCTCCGCAGCGTCACTATCTCCGACTACATCGCCTATCTCAAAACCGCTACTGTCCAGAAAGGCGCCGCCCCCAAGCTCACCTATCACAAGGATTCCAACAGCTTCATACTCGAATTCAACGACTTCCTCATCGTCAACAGCCGCGAAGTCCAGCACAGGGTAACCGTCCTTTTCGACGCCAGGACACTGACCCCCACACGCGAGGACAGATTCCAGCGCAAAGGCCGTTCTTCAGAATACCTTTTCAGGTCTCGCTTTATGTGGAATAATTTTGTACCGGACAAGAGCATCACTCTTGACCAGATAACGCAAGCGCCCGACTTCAAATAAAGGAGCCTTCACACTATGCTGATTTCAAAAATCAGGAAACAGACAACCTACGTAATCTACTTCTTCGCATTCATTTTCTTCATCTCGATCTTCTACATGTACGGCGTCAACATCACCGGCGGAGATGCCACAAAAGACCGCACAAGCGAAAAAGGCCCCACCAGCGTCGTACTCACTGTCGACGGCACAAAAATCCCCCGCGAAGCCTTCAACGAACGCTACCTCAGCCTGCTACAGCAATACGAAGCAGCCGGCTACGGCGACCAGGTCAGATCATACGCCGGTCAGATGGCCATCCAGGCCATGACTTCCGAAAGCATGATCAATCAGACAATTTACCTCCAGGAAGCAAAAAAACGCGGCATAAAGGTCTCCAATGCCGAAGTCACAAAAAAAGTCAGAGAGATACAATCCTCCTATGTCGGCGCTGAGGCAAAATCAGCCGACCCCAGCATCCAGGGTCGCTTCAAGGCGCTAATGACCGCAAAAGACAAAGAGGCCGAATTCAAAAAAATCCTCTTCAACCGCGGCACTTCATACGAAACTTTCCTCAAGGCTGTCCGCGATGACCTCACACAGGAAAAAGTCGGTAAGGAAATCGCGAAATCCGGCACTAAAAAAGAAGCCGCCGAAGCACAGAAAAAAGCCGCTGACATCAAAGCCAAACTCGCCGCCGGCGAATCCTTCGAAAATCTCGCCAAACAATTCTCCGAAGACGAAGGCTCTAAAGAAAATGGCGGCATTGTCAGTTGGGCCAGCCGCGGCTCACTCGATTCTGCTTACGCCTCAGCTGCCTTCAAACTAAAACCCAATGAAATCAGCGATCCCGTCCGTAGCCAGTATGGCTTTCACATCATCCAGCTCCTCGCAAAACGAGTCGCCGGCGACAAGGATTTCGATGCCGCAAAACCCGCCATCATCGAGTCCATCCGCCAGAGGAAATCCGACCAAAACTCGAAAGTCACCGACGAAGAGATAAAGAACGAATACGAACAGGTCTTCACCCGCCACATCCTCATCAAGGTCAAACCCGACTCTCAGGTCATGCAGGAATGGATACAGAAACAGCGCTCCTCGAAAAAACATAAAATTGAGTATATCGACCCCGAACTCAAGGCCTACCACTACCAGAATATCAAAATGTTCGATCCCGCAGCAAAAGACCCGAACAACGAAGACACCATCAAACTCTACAAAGCAGCAATAAAAAAGAATCCCAACAACCTCTACCTCCACGCTCAGGTCGGCGCCATCTACTACAAGATGTACAACGAAAAGACTCAGAAAGCCGCCAGCACCGACCCCAGCGACCCATACGCAAAAGCCATGTCACAACCCGGCGCCACTCCCGCGCCGGCAGCTGCCCCCAAAGACAAAAAACAGGCTGCCAAAGACCGCGAACTGCTCCGCAAATCTCTCGCGGCATACAAAGAAGCCATCACCATCTCCGCAGCCAAATATCAGTATGACCCAGCCGTCATGATCCCGGCAGCTCAAGTAGCCGAACAACTTGGCAACAAAGCCCTCGCACTCGAATATTATGCCAACACCGTAGACTTCGCAGCCGGCAACATACAGTATCTCGCACAACTCAAAACTGGCCTCACTCCTTATGCCAAACAAAAATCCGCAAAAAAAGCCCTTAAGGAAATCGACGAACTCATAGGGGAATACAACGCCGCCGAAGCCGAAAAAGCAGCTAAAGAAGGCACTCTGGGAGCCACCCCCGCACAGCAGGCAGCAGCACAAGCAGCAGCGCAGGCGGCCCGGCAAGACGCCGCACAAACACAGCAGGACACTCAGCAGAAACAGCCGGCCAACGCTCAGCCCCAGAAATCTAACCCGCAGCAGATGCCCGGAAAAGTCATTGGCGGCGGCAAGGTCACCATCAAACCGGCAGTAGCAAAACCCATCCCCGCTTCATCGCCAACATCTTCTGCCAAGCCAGTCTCGAAACCCGCTGCCAAACCTGTCGTCCCCGCTCCCAAACAGCCCGTCACTCCCGCACCCACCGCCACTCCGGCTCCCACTCAGCAACAGGAAGCCCCTGCTCCCGCAATTCCTTGAACACACCTTCTGACTTTCGTCCTACATCACAAACATACAAGCGAACCGCCATCAACGGTTCGCTTTTTTATTATGTTGCATGCCGAAAGTAAACCTGATTATACCAAGTTGCGTTTATACAAGTAAAACGGTACAAACGGGAAGTGTAAAGCGATGAGAGTTTTTGAAAAAGGTGTGGAGGAAACTTTTTGCAAAAAGTTTCCTCCGCGCATTATACTCTTTTGAAAGCTTTTTGGTATAAATCCATTGACAGCTCATATTATCACTTCGAAGCCGCACCCTTCGGCAATGGGACTATCGAGCCATTGTGTGCAGGCGTAACGCCTGGCCCCGAAGGCTTCCTGACCGGCAAAGGCACCTTCTTGGGGCTCGAATTCA
The DNA here is from genome assembly GCA_964595945.1 of uncultured bacterium. Lineage (GTDB taxonomy): Bacteria > UBP15 > UBA6099 > UBA6099 > JAJRTR01 > CAZQSL01. The sequence goes on along the minus strand of CAZQSL010000088.1, from coordinate 10,897 downwards.
GAGCGAGCAATTCCGGGACTGTCACAAAACGATAACCTTTCCTCTGGAGCCCTTCAATGATATAAGATGTCGCGATGACATCCTTCCATCTGTCGACATAGTACCCGTCATGGATGAGGACTATCGTCCCTGGCCTGATAGTGTTGACAACCCGCGCGGACATCATTTCCGGAGTCGGAGCGTCTTTATGGTCCGCGCTAACTGACCAAAGTATCATCCTGTGGCCGGCATTTTCCACAGCGACAGCCATAATTGGATTCCAGAATCCTTTCGGAGGCCGAAACAACTGCGTCCTGACTCCAGTGATCCCATACAGCGTGTCACTGCACTGCCTGATCTCATCGAGCATCTCCGCCCTGCCCAGCTTTTTGAAATCAGCCGGATGCGAATATGTATGATTGGCTATAGCATGGCCTTTCGACCGAATATCACGGACAATGCCCGGAAACTCCTCCGCGAGCGTACCGATGAGAAAGAAAGTAGCCTTCGCTTTGTAGTAATCGAGAATGTTGAGTACGGCAGGGGTATAGATCGGATGAGGGCCATCGTCAAAGGTCAGTGCGACAACCTTTTCACTTGTTTCAACGCGTCTTAACGGGATTGGACTCCACCCGGCGTCACCTCCGGCCGCCGGAGCCATGACAAGAACGGCCGACAGCATTAGGGTTGCGAAAAAAGCAGTCCAGCCGGTTGCCTTCAACATCGCAGCCCTCCGTACTCTCTCAGCCTCGCCACTGCAGCCGGGATTTCCACTCGCGGGTCGCCTGCTACGCCACTTTCAATGCAAAGGCTCCCTGAATAGCCGTGGCTCGCGAGGGCCTCGATCAGCGGCGCGAAGTCCCTGCAACCCTGTCCCGGCAGCAGTCTGTTGTTGTCCACAGCATGCACATGACCAATCATTGCGCCGTGCCGCTTGACGGCACCCACTGGATCGCGCTCCTCTATCCCCATGTGAAACATATCGGCGAGCACATACGCCGGGCCGCCAATCAGCCGGCACAACTTCGCGCCCTGTTCCAGCGTAAGCAGAAAATATGCCTCATAGCGGTTCAGTGGTTCGATGTAAACAGGCACTCCCAGTGATTGCGCTTCATGGGCAAAGTAAGAAAAACGCTCGGCGAAAACCGCAGCCCGATTTTCATAGTCACCATGATCGGGATACAGTGCCATAAATTTCTTCGCGCCGAATTCCGGCACGAGCACAAGCCCTGCACCGCCAAGCCGGTCGCAGCACTCGATCAGTGCATGAATGTCACGCCCCGCTCTGGCCCGCTCGCTCTCGTCGTCACTCAGGAGCGAACCTCCAATACCTTTCAGTCCCGGACATACAGCCACGGCTCTCATGCCCTCGCCATCAAGCACTGAGGCCACATGTCCTATCCTCTCAGGTAGTCCGTCTCCACTGATTTCGACCCCGTCGAGCCCCCATCGCGCCGCATCCTTTACAAAGTCCGCAAAACCGCCTGCATTATACACACCTTCCTGCAACGCTATCTTCATGTCAACCGCTCCCTGATTATCCGCTTATAATATCATAAAACAGTAAATAGATATAAGTTTTGAGTGCTGTTTGTGCTTCGCGTCACACCATGGATGTACGGTGTTTTTGGAATTGCATAATTATACCAAATCATATAAAAACTGTCGGCCAGATGCTCTGGAGCCCCAGTATTTTCAAAAGGAGGTCTCCGTGACTATTATCAATTGATATTCAGACATACCACGACACCTCACATATCCGCGGCTCAGCCGGTCTGATGCGCGAATAACGAATAAGCGAAAAAGGGCGGATGCACAATCCGCCCTGTTATATCTGTCGAGGACCGCATGCGCGATCATACCGTGCGCAATAGCGTCATTTCTTTTTGTCGTTCTTTTTCGGAGCGGGTTTTTTGCCGGCATCCGTTTCTTTGATTTCCTTTGGAGCCGGAGCGCTTGTTGACTTGGCTGATCCCTTGTATGGCTCGCCAATTTTATTCTTCAGGAATTCGATGGCACGATCGAGCTGGACATCTTTGGTATTTTCCTTGATCTTGTCTGGATTGTCCTCTATGTCGAGGATTTTGTTCTGTTCGTCAAGGCTCATTGCCATGTTGAAGAGTTTTGCGACGTCATCGACTTCGAGATAGCGTTTGCCGTCAATCTCTTTATACCTTATGTCCTTGCGCGGACTGCCGTTGAAAATAACGCCGTTTTTCCCTCTGATCTCATCGAGAGGGAACTTGCCGATTACGCCAGCCTTGGCGCTGTCGTCGTCAGTTTCGCTCTCAGGCGCGGCGTGAGCGTCGACATTGTCGCCGGTGACAATGATGTCGGGAGTGATGCCTTTTTTATTGATATCGCGCATCTTGGAGGTCATGTATTTGTCGGTAGTGACAAGCACGGCTGAATTGTCGCGCATCGGAAAAACGGTCTGGACCAGGCCTTTGCCGAAAGTCGTTTCGCCCATGATGGTAGCCGCCTTGTTGTCCTGGAGCGCACCAGACAGTATTTCGGAAGCAGAGGCAGAATACTGGTTGACAAGTACAACCACCGGGAGGTCGATGATCTTTCGGCCTTTTTGGGCATAGTATGTCTTGACTGTACCAGTGCGATTTTTGCGATGTACGATCGGGCCTTCGTCGATGAAGAGATTGGCGCATTCGATGGCAGACTCAAGGAGTCCGCCGGGATTGAAGCGCAGATCGAGGATAAGAGCTTTCGCGCCCTTGCCCTTGAGACTGAGGTAACTTGCCTTTATCATTTCTTCCGAAGTCTTGGAGAAGCTTTCGAGCTTGATGTAGGCAATGTCATCTTCGAGCATTTCAGTTTTGTTGACAGGCTTGACCTTGATGTCGTCACGAGTGATTTCAAATTCTTTACCGTCGGAAGATTTGAATCCGCGGCGCCAGATGGTGAGCTTGACCTTTGTGCCTTTTTTGCCCCTGATGCGGGACACAGCATCGTCGAGGGCCATCTCTTCGGTAGGTTCGCCGTTGACTTTCAAAATGATGTCGCCGGATTTCAGCCCGACTTTCGACGCCGGAGAATCCTCGAATGGAGTGATGACAGTAAGCTGCTCGTTTCTGATGCCAATAGTGATGCCGATACCGCCGAATGAACCTTCCGTTTCGATCGTCATGTTTTCATAAGCCTTCGGATCGACAAATCTTGTATACGGATCATCGAGTGCCTTGAGCATTCCCCGTATCGCGCCATATTCCAGTTTTTTCTGGATTTCGGGGTCCTCGATACGGTCTACGAAATTGTCATAGACAGTATCGTATGCCGCATTGAGTATCTGGGATTCGCCGAATCTCGCACCGCCGATCTGCGCCCTGGCACTGACCGGGCCCAGCAACGACGCAAGTTGCGGATCGTTTTTCACGTAGTAGCCGACAAGACATGCGATGAATAATGTGATAATAGCGAAAAATGTAAATCTCGATTTGCGTTCGTTCACTTGTTTGCATCCTCCCCGTTGGTCGGGTTACCGTGTCTACTCGGATTTTTCCGCGATGAATCTTGCGGTTGAGCTATAGCTGCCCGCCATGCCCATCAGGGCACCCGTGTAGAGCAGCATTATAAGCATCGTTCTGACCATGTGCTCAGTCGGCACCATGGGAAATATGTTGGGCAGCAGCGTAGTGATTTTTGCGTGAAGTATCGTGTACGTAAGAGCAAGCACAATACCAGCCACACAAGCGCCGATCAGGCCGAGCGTTATGCCTTCGAGCAAAAACGGCCATCGTATGAACCATCCCGTTGCCCCCACGAGCTGCATGGTGCGGATTTCCTCCCTGCGAGCCAGGACAGTCAGACGTATCGTATTCATGATCGTCAACATGGCGCCCGCTCCCATCAGCATCGTAAGGAAATAGCCCATAAGCTTTATGATCATGCTCAGGCGAAGGAGCTTTTGCAAGATCGATTTACCATAGAGCGTGTCGTTGACGCCATCGAATTCGCGCATTTTGTCAGCCACAATGCCAATCTGCCGCGGATCGTTGACCTTTACGACAAGTGCAGGCGGAAGCGGATTGTCCCGTGGCAGATACATGAAATCTATGCCGAGGTCTTCCTGAAGTTTATCGAGCGCCCTGGCCGGCGAAATATACTCACAGCTTTTCACATGATCGAGGTGAAGGATGCGCTCCTTCATATCATTGACAGCCGGCTCGGAAATATCCCTGTCAAGGAAAGCCCTGATCTCCACCTGCCCTATCAGCTCATTGCTCATGGCATCAATGTTGTACATAACGATCAGCGACAGGCCGAATATGACAAGCGAAATCGTTGATGTACTTATGGCCGCTGCCGCCATGAGCGGATTGCGCGTGAGATTGATCCACAATTGGCGGATGAAATATGTTGTCTGATAAATGAACATCAGTGCCTCTCGTCAGACCGACGGACAGCCGTCGTATATGACCTCTCCCGCATCAATTTTCACAATTCGTTTTCGAGCTTTTTCGACGACGTTTATGTCATGTGATGCCACAAGGACAGTAGTGCCACGGCTCTGTATCCTAAGCAATAGCTGAATGATATCCCATGAAGTATCAGGATCGAGATTACCAGTCGGTTCATCAGCGAGCAGAATGAGCGGATCGTTGACTATCGCACGCGCGATCGCGACGCGTTGTTCTTCTCCACGTGACAGCGCCGCCGGGAATGCGTCTACCTTGTCGCCGAGCCCCACGAGTTCGAGTACCTGCGGTACTTTTCGATGTATTTCGTACTTGGTAGCACCTGTCACTTCCAGCGGAAACGCTACGTTTTCATAGACCGTTTTATGACGCAGAAGCTTAAAATCCTGAAAAACCACACCGATCTTGCGGCGCAGGAAAGGCATCTGGTAATCCCGAATATCATAAGTGTCATTGTTAAAGACAATCACGCGACCTCTGCTTGGCATCTGTTCCATATAAATGAGCTTCAGCAGAGACGACTTCCCACAGCCTGTCTGCCCGAGCATAAAACATATCTCGCCCTTGTAAAAGGTAATGTTAATGTTTTTGAGTGCATGCACCCTGTCTTCGGGATATATCAGATGTACTCTCTGCAACGTAATCATAATGTTAATAGTATATTCATCGTTGATTCACAATTAAATAGTTCAGTCAAAATCGACGCGGAGAACAGCTAACGAAACCACTCGTCGGTACACGCTGTACGAATAATAATTCGAATTTACCTGCCGAACTACTGTCCCATCGCGCTATCGCACGGCGAGTGGGAATTTCTATAGAAATTCAGTATAATGACAATCAACTCAAAAACTGCATAACAGGTAAAACAAAAAATCCCCTTGCGGGGATTTTATAATTCGTATCATTTTTCGATATCAGAAGTGCATTGTGGCACTGAACCTCTGAGTCTTGTCGAGCCCGGTGGAAGGTTTGTTTTTGTAAGAGTAGTCGAGGTCCCACTGGTCTCTCCTGAACCCGAGACCAGCGGTGATGGTTTCGTTGTCCATACCGGCCCTGAGGAAAAGCTCGTCCTGTACTTTCTTTTCTACACCGAAGTGAACGGTCGTTTCTTCGCCAAGCTTCGAGAGCTGAATCGCGAGGATGGATGTCTTGTCGTTTGATAGTCTCGAAACACCGACGCAGATGTTAGGCTTGAGGTTGTCGCCGAGACCGGATGTCGAATTTTTCGTCTTGAGTTCTCCGAGCAGATCATATACCGTTACGCCAAGCGTAGTACTTTCATCAGCTTTATACAGGACGCCCGCGTCAATGGAGTAACCATCGGAAGTGGCTGCAGATGATTCACCCGTGCCGACAGATTCTTCTCCCGGAGAAAACTTCTGCGTATGCCATTTGAGCGAAGCGCCGATGGTAGTCTGCGGGTCCATCTGTTGCGCTCCGGAAACAATATACATATCCTGCGTGTAGCTGCCGCCACCGAGGATGAAGTCTCCGGCGTCGATATGAGCCCAGCCGACACCATACTGGTGCTGCGCATAAGCGACGTAGTTGTAGTCAATGCCAAACCCGTACAGATCCGAATGCGCGACCTGAATCTGGCGGTCATCGATCGCCATGAGACCTGCCGGGTTCCATCCGATCGAGTTAATATCGTTTGCGACAGCTACGAAGGCGTTACCCATCGCTTCGCCGCGCACACCGATTGTGGGGAATCCCAGTGAGGCGTCAGCTCTCGCAACTGCCGAGCCGAGCACCAGGCATCCCGCCGAAATTATCAGTCCTATGAGTGACCTCCGCATCAGCATTCGCTCCTGTGTACGTTAATTAAGTTAACCCCGGTTTTCGGGCGACTCCTATCGGAGTACTATTTCATTACGACGATTCCCTTGGTGTAATCAGCTTCCGCGTTCGGGAATTGCGCGCCTACCGATACCGCATGGAAGTTGACAATATAGAGTCCGTTAGTTACCAGATTGGTGCCGCCATCATAGACCGTGCCATCCCAGGTGCAGCCTTTGGTCCAATGGCAGCAGTTATCGCAATCGGTGATACTGCCGCTGTTGCTTGTGTCTGTGCTTTGAATCTGCCGGACGAGGTTGCCATCCATGGTATAGATTCTCATCGTGAGGGCCGAGTTTTCGACTGTTCGGAAATTTACGTACAGTTTCTGTCCGTAGGCGGCCTTGAAGGGATTTATGTTGGGACAGAAAATGACGTCGTCTGTACAGCCGTCATCCGATGATGAGAGGAATGAAAATCTGTCCGCGAGCAGCACGTCATAGGATCCAGCGGTGCCCGCAATGTTATTTATATCAAAATTGGCAGGATAGGTGCCGGTGAGAGGGGTATCGTCCTGGACTTCGACCCAGAAGTAAGTCGGGATATCACCGATATTCCCACCTGCGGGTATGACGGCCGAAAAGTCGCCGTTTGAAGAAATGGAGCTTACCGGCACTGTTACCACCGATGGGGTACCAGCCGAAGGGGAGTTGGTATATTTCAGTAGGACAGAGGAAATGCCTGACGGTATATCGCTATCTTCATCAGTGATGTTGAATGTAAGAGTGAGGGGACTGTTGGCATAGGCCCGTATGTCCTGCGTCTTGAGAGTGACAGCGGGCGCTTCGCCGCATTTGCATGCCGATGCCGGAGCTGCGTTTGCCGTGCTGGCAGTGCAGCCTCCGGTGCTGAGCGAACCGGTGGCAGTGATGGTATATGACGGCGTTGTGCCGACGCCATTCGGGAGCGTGTCGATATATGTACACGACGTGCCGGAGCATGTGCCGGTGACTGCGGTCGTGCCGCCTCTCTTGACATCGACTGCAACTGACGTGCAGGCCTGACTCGCGCCATCGACAACACATGTGGATGGCTTCGTAAACGTGACGGTTGCCTCGGCATCACCGACGCCAGGTTGACAGCCTGCGAGGCCTTTACATGTGACAGCGGCACCACTTATCGCGCTTGTGGAGCATGGAGTCTGGGCGCCGACAACGGTTGTCGGAATTATGTCAAACGATATCGCGCCACCACCATCGAACAGTGTTGTAAACGACGAGTCGTCCACGCCGGTGCCACCTTCTAAGAGAAATTCCAGTCCGGCATAAGATTCGCTATTTGCGATATTGTGCGAAGCAAAAGCGATGGAGTCAAGAAGGAAGTTGGGATTTGACGAAGGATATGGATCTGTATCCGATAAATTAACAAATGTTTGGTGAATGACTGGATAATCCGGCATGTTTTCCACTAGGGTGCTGTACAGAGTGGCGCATCGCGGCTGCCCGATCATGGCGGTCATATCCGAAAAATATGTTGTCGCGCCGTCGCCCGCATGAAAAGACGTTGCAGCCGCAAAACATGTCGGAGACACAAGCTTGGCAGGATCATATCTGAGTAACATTTGATAGCCGGTAAAATGAATTTTGGTCGCTGGCTGCTGGAACACTACGTCAAGTGTGATGGGTGATCCAACCATAGCTTCCACAGTAATGGTGTCACCTTCTTTGGCATCGGTGCATGGCGAGCCTGCCAACGTATATTCACCGTTTTTGAGGATGCAGAGCTCGGCCCTCGGCGTGATGGATGACAGTGCAGATATAGCTGCGATCGCCAGCGCTACTGTTGTTATCTTATGCTTGAACAAATGACTTTCCCCCCGACTCTGAACTTAAATTGTAAAAAGTTATCCCGTGGTTAGGTTCGGGCGTCAACTGATAGTACCGCAGTCCATAATATTTTGCAAGTATAATTTTGCAAAAAATATGGTACGCGGCGAAAACCTTTCCCGCGGCACTGCCTGCTTTCTATATGTTGCGTTTTGTATTCACCCGGTCGAACGCGGTGATGTGCCACTGACGATAACATTTTATAGCAAATCACACCTTTTGTGTACCCCCAATTACATATTCTGGTCCGGCATGCTTATCCAGCTCGCCATTTGTGTGGAGCATCATCCATTCTGAGGGCTTGTCAAGCAATGAGTTATTGGATAATTTAACATTATATATATTGGCATGCCGGATAGCAGCCGGATATACTTCATCCCTGCCGATAGCGCAGGACAGAGAGGACCTCTCCCATGCAACGCAGCCACAAGGGAATAATCGAGTGTCAGCTTGAGGATAAGGCTTGTGCCGTTTTGAGGAAAAACAGAAAAACCCGGACTAAGCAAGGAGTCGACTACCAGTTCACTTGCCCATCGACGACCCTCTACCACTGGCAATGGCTCTGGGATAGCTGTTTCCACGCGATTGCCCTGATGTGGAACGAGCCGGAGGCGGCAAAAATGGAGATCATGTCGCTGCTCTCCGGCCAATGGGCAGACGGCCGCATCCCCAATATGGTGCATATAGGATGGAATTGGCGGTGCGACCGCATCGTGCATGGCACCGGACGCGATACATCTGGCATCACGCAGCCTCCGATCATAGCAACGGCCGTGATGAAGGTTTTTGAGGTCACCGGCGACCGCGATTTTCTCAAAACAACCTACGAGCCAATGAAACGATATTACAAGTGGCTCGAAACGGCTCGCGAAACCGACGGAGACGGACTCATCGCCGTATACCATCCCTGGGAGTCCGGCATCGACAATTCACCACGATGGGACGCGATTTTTGAAATCGAGAACTTCAGCCGTAAAAAATTCGACATCACAAAGGGACTCGTGATGTTCCGGTTCAATTTCGTGCGCTATAAAAACGATCGCATGAAGGCAGTGTCGCCCTTTTTCGTCAAGGGCATCGACATGAACTGCTACTATCACGCCAATCTGATGACAATGGCACGCATTGCGCGGCTGCTCGGGCACGATTCCGATGCGGACGAATTCGAATCGCGCGCCAGCCGCACCAGAGCCGCCGTACAGTCAAGGATGTGGGACCCGCAGCGCCAGGTGTTCGGCGACCTGATAGACGAAGGGCAGCGCGAACGCTTTTCCCATGTCCCGACCCCGTTTTCATTCCTGCCGATGTGGTCCGGCATCGCCGATCAGCAGCAGGCGCGACTCATTCACGGCGAAATCACCGATCCGGCAAAATTCTGGACTGAATACGCCGTCCCCACGACTGCGCTCGATTATCCGAAATTCGACGAAAACGGCTACTGGCGTGGCACGACGTGGATCAATACCAACTGGCTGACGATCGAGGGACTGCTGAAATACGGGTTTACGGAAACAGCTGAGACTCTCAAGGAAAAGACTCTGAAGCTGGTCGACAGAGGCGGTTTTTTCGAATATTACAACCCGCTCACCGGAAAGGGCCTCGGCACCGAAGATTTCGGCTGGTCCACCCTCGTGATCGATCTCGTCAACAGAAATCTTTCAGACGAAGCAGCTCGAAGTGAATGACGTACCGGCCTGTACAGAGCGGTAATCACCAGTATTCGCCGCCCGGTACCTCCTGCTGTGGCTCTTCGTATACCGGGGCAGGCTCCTCCACAGGCATTTCCTGCTCCTGACCGGCATTAGCCGTGTCGGTAGCTTCATCGAGAAAGCCCGTTTCGTCCTCACTTGTGGATGGCACCTGCGACTGCTCATCTTCGTCTATGAAATCAAAATTGGCGAATCCCTTGATGGCAGAGGCATGTTTCATGAAATCCCGCCATATCGGCGCGGGCGCCTGACCACCCGTGACACGCAGGCCGCCAGCACATTTCAAGTTGGAGCACAACGGAGCGTTGTCGTCGTTGCCGATCCATACAGCCGCGGCGACATTGGGGATAAATCCGACAAACCACGCATCGCGATAGTTGTTGGTCGTGCCGGTCTTGCCAGCCGCCGGACGGCCGATCGCCGCTTTTGTGCCTGTGCCGCGCCTTATGACATCTTCCATCGCCGGCACTATTGCCCGGACATCGCGCACGGGGATCGCGCGGCGCCCTTTTTCGGGCTTGCTGGAATATATCACATCGCCGCTCATATTTCGGATTTCCACGATCGCTGCCGGAGCAAGCCGCTTCCCCCCATTGGCTATGGCGCCGTAAGCCTCTGCCATCTGTATGGGAGAAATGGCCGCGGTGCCAAGCGGCAGAGGAGCCGACGCTTCGAGTTCGGACGTGATCCCGAGGTCACGGCACAGGTCGACGATCTTACCGAGTCCGACCTCCTGCCCCACCCTGACTGCCGGTATGTTGAGCGAACGCACAAGCGCTTCGCGGTATGTGACCGACGAACCGTCACCATATCCCCCGCCGTAGTTTTTCGGGCAGTATCCCGCGACACAATATCGCGAATTGGACACCGTATCATTCATGCTCCGCCCGTTCATCAGGGCGGTAATATACGCAAACGGCTTGAAAGAAGACCCCACCTGGCGTTGAGAAAGCCACGCGCGGTTGTACCGCGAATACGAATAATCGACTCCGCCTACCATCGCGAGTATGCCGCCCGTCTGAGGATCGACCGCGACCATCGCCCCCTGTTTGACCATGGCGAAGCTCCGCGCCACTTCGCGCGCGTGCACTATGTCGATCAGCGCAATCCG
>CAZQSL010000087.1:0-16169 GCA_964595945.1 uncultured bacterium | reverse complement strand
GCGGCACATTGCCGATGATCACCGCGTCAAATCCCGGCAGGTCTTCGCCAAGCTCTTCCTCAAACGTCCGCACGACGCCCTCCACATACTGGCTCCATCGCGGAGTACTGTCGCCGAACGCCTCATCGAGCGACGTCACGACCTCTTCCCCATAGTCCATCGAAAAGAGCCTCAGCCTGCGGTCATCGCGCCTGCGGCCCACGACCGACACCCCGAATTCTATAGCCATCGGCAGCACAAATCCGTCATTGTAGTCCGTATGCTCACCGATCAGATTGACCCTGCCCGGCGCGCGCACGGCCGTGATCTCGCCGCCGCCATATCTCCGATTGAATTCTTCAGCTATTTTTCTGGTCTGTTCCTTCATTGGCAACCTCGCCGGTTCAGTGTAAGTCCACCGCCGACAGACGCGGGAACGACTGCCGCCGCGCGCCTCTCGAACCCATGCGCGCACTCTCCCGCACCTTTCTAAAAATCGGCTTAACTATTATACTATCATCTGTGCTTTTTTTAAGTCTTCATCAATCGGAAAATTAACCGATACGGACACATGCCATGAGCGAGCTCCTCCCCTACGAATTCCGCGCCGCCACACTCGACATCGCCACACCACTCTCAGCCGCCGACGCCTCCCGCATCGCCGACATGAACATCAACTGCGCAATCATTCCCTTCGACACCGGCCTGCCCCCGGAAAAAGCAGCGCCCCGGCACGAATATTTCGCCGCCGCCGCCGCCCTTCTCGACACCGAAGGAGTATCGGCTATCGCCACCATTTCCACATCACTCTACCATCCCCAGGGCTCATACAAATCCACCGGCTGGCACGCCGTCAGACCCGGCTCCCTGCTTCGCCTCATCCCCTTCGACGACAATGGCCATCGCATGATGACCTGCTGGTCATCCGACCAATGGGCAGCCCGCGTCGAATCAGCCTGCCTCTCCGCGCTCGACTCCGGCGCGGCGGGGATATTCCTCGACTTTATCTGCTTCGGCGCCACCCCCGCCATGCTCGGCTCCCGCCTCGAAGGCCCTGCCGGATGCGCATGCCCCACCTGCAAACGCGCCTACAGCCAGTGGGCCGCAGCCACCGGCGCCAATCCGCGCATCCCGGCCCGCGCCGATCTCCTCTCGAAAGACTTCATCCACTACTCACTCTGGCGCCAGAGCATCGTCACCTCACGTCTCGATTCTCTCGAAAAATCCATCAGGACGAAATCCCCATCGGCACTCATTGTCCTCAACGCACCATTCTTCGGCGCGATCCCCTCCGGCGCAGTCTTCGGACTGGACCCTCAATACGCACTCACGCGACCAGACGTCCTCTGCATCTCCCACCGCCACGCGCCCGCTCTCAGCCCGATCGGACTCCACTACTCCACCCCACTCGTCAAAGCCGCCGCCGCCTGCTCCACACGCCCCCTCGTCGCTTCGCTACCCTCACACTTCGATCCCAAAAACAGGCTCCATGACGCCGAAACTGTCGAACTCGCCACCGCCATCGCCGCAGGCGCCACCGCCATAGTATCGCACGACAACCCCCACACATCGACCATCGCTGCCATCCACAACTGGATCGACAAAAACCCGCAGTTCATCGAAGACTCCCGCCCCGCCAACGCCGCCGGCATAGCCTTTTCATACACACTCGCCGAGTGCGCCCCGGCCTCTTTCCTCCCCTACTACCACACCATCACTCGCGTCCTCACCGAAACCCAGCTGCCCCTGTCCGTCCTTGCCCCAGAAGCTATCACACCGGACGCCTGCGACGTCCTGATAATCCCCTGCACAGGCGATCCCGGCAGTCAGATCACCAGTGCCGCACAAGCCTTCGCGGCAAGCGGCAAGCCCGTCATCGCCATCGGACAACCACGCGCCTCTCTCCCCGGCAACTGCGCCATGATCCCGCCGGAGGCCGTCCTGTCCAGCAAAAACATGATCTATGACTTTACGAAATTCGGACGCCTGGTCGAACGCGCCGCATACGGCGGCAAACCATCGCTCTACAGCGCGGCGACTCCCCGCCCGCCAGCCAGCGGATCACCCGAGACGATCGAAGAATACCCCTCCGTACTCGCCACCTACCAGCCCGGCGAACGATGGGGCGAAATCCGCAGCGCCGCCGCGTCGGCTCTCCAGACCACGACAGCGGCCATGCCCGAAATACTCGGCCCGCCCACCATCCACGAGACACGCGTGCTGTGCTCCGGCGGCAAATTCGCCTTTCACGTCATCAACCTGCTGCCAGACATGAAATCATCGCTGCCTCAGATGGCCGCCCTGCGTTTCCCGGTGCCCGTCAAGGCTAAAATCCTCTCACCCTTCAGCGGCAAAACCATATACAGACAGGCCTCGCGCATCATAGAAATCGACACCGCCCCATGGATCATCATCGAGCTGATCTGATACCGGCATGCCAGCTTGCGATCATTTCATCCACTTGTTGCCGAAAACGCCTTCTTTTGCCGAGGGCGCGTATTTGTTGACGATATCTTCGGTGATGCCGTTTTCCCGGATGATATCGCCATACATATATGCGCTTGGCCGCGGTTTGCGCTTGAGTGCGGGATCGGTGTGATCGACAGCGACGAGTCCGAATTTTTTGGAGAAGCCTTCCTTCCATTCGAAATTGTCCATGTATGACCACTGATAGTAGCCTCTTACGTCGGCGCCGCTGGTGATGGCGCGATGCACCTGCGTGAGGTGTTCGAGGAGGTATTTCGGGCGCTGGGCGTCGCAGTCGTCGGCGATGCCGTTTTCGAGTATGTAGATGGGTTTTTTGAAAGTGTTCCAGACATTCATCAGCGTGTGATAGAGTCCGGGAGGATAAATCTGCCAGCCGAACTGAGTGGATTCGATACCTTCGGGCACATCCTGAAATTCGAGGAATCCCTGATCGGGGCGGGACAGGTCGAATTTCACGGAGTTGCGCATGTAGTAATTGGCGCCGCAGTAGTCGTAACTGTCCTTGAGGTTGGCGACGGTCCTGGGGCCGAACGGGATGGGCGCCGTGCCGGTCTTGATGGCTTTGTCCCAGCCGCCGAAGCTCGACGCGACGAAAAGTTTTGCCGCGAGTTTTTCGATAAGGCCTGCCGGTCCCGGGGTGCCCCAGCCTTCGACATGCTGATAAGCCGTGGCGACGCCCGCCATGACGGGGCCGCCGTCGGGCGCGCGGTGGACTGTCTTGTGGATGAGTTCGTACACTCTGGCATGCGCGCACAGCAACTGGTATGTGACGTGGCCGTATTCTTTGAACGACTTGTGTTCCGGCGGAAATTCGCCCGTCAGATAGCCCATCGACGGGGGCATGAGAGGTTCGTTGAGAGTGCACCACAGATCGGGGAATTCCGCGAATTCCTTCACGATGATTTCGCAGTACTTCACGAATTTGTCGACTGCCCTGGAGTTCATCCACCCGCCTGCTTCGGCGAACCACAGGGGCAGTACCCAGTGGTAGAGCGTCAGGCAGATTTTCAGATTGTGATCGCGGAGGGACTGGAGTATTTGTTTGTAGCGCGCGATGGCTTCGTGGTCGATCTGGCCTTCGTGGGGTTCGATCTTGCCCCATTCGATGCCGAGGCGAAACGCCTGATAGCCGAGTTTGACCATCAGGTCGTGGTCTTCCTCATACCTGTTCCAGTAGTCCATGCAGACGCCGGTTTTGGTGCCGTCCTTGATCTTGCCTTCCTGCTCGAATTTCCACCAGTCGGTATTGTAGTTGTGTCCTTCGACCTGATGGCCGGCTGTCGATGTGCCCCATACAAATCCCTGGGGAAATGTTCTCTTTTTGTCAGCCATTCACACACCTCCGTTCACGTTTTGTCTGATTTTATCTTATGTCGCGCTTATTTTGCACTAAAAAAAACACAAAACCACGCCGGATAGCTACTCAATCACCGTCCATGCGATCGCCACCGAAATGGTATCGACTGTTGCGGGTTTATGGCATTAACGATTATCCTTATTCCAGTAGTCGTTACTTCCATTGCGGCAGGAGCCATAAGTGAAATCTGACAAGTCAAAATACTTGCTTGCCATCTCGATGCTGTCACTTGCGGCAGTAATATACTTTACCTGCGGGCTTCACCGGGCTGGGGGTGAGATCGCGCGGTCGGAATTGTGGTGGCTCGGAGCGGCCCGCACGACCTTTCAGTACGGCTCGCCCCGGTGGATCGCCAACCCGGATATCACCTTCACACAATCACCATCACTTTATCCCGAAGTCATGGCCGCCGCATTCAGCATCTTCGGATTCAGCGACCACACGGCGCGCGTCGCCGGAGTTTTACTCCTTGCCCTGTCCCTTCCGGTCACTTTTGTTGCTGTCCTGATGGCATTGCCGCACAAGCCGCGAGCAGTTCGCGCACTCCTTGGCGCCCTTGCCTGCCTTGTCACCGCTGCCACTCCTCTTTTCAACATCGGCGGTGCGATCACCGACATCGACAATACTATTTTCACGCCTCTTCTGCTGCTGTTTGCCGCATCGTCCATCCGCATCTTTTACACAAAATCCCGCACTGCCGTTGCGCTCGCCTCACTTTCGCTGGCACTCTGTCTCTGGTGCAAACTCACCACTCCGCCGGTCGTAGCCATTGCGCTCGCATGCGCTGCCATGCTCCATGCTCCCGCCCGCGCCCGGCTGAAACCATTTGCCTTCGCGCTTTTCACCGGGTTTTCCATCTTTGTCGTGACGTGGTTTCCCTACTGCACCGCAAAAAACCTCGACGCGGTTTTTCCCTTCAGATACTTTTTTCTCCAATTCATCGCAACAAGCGCCGAAACCTCCGGCGCACTGTATTTCATCGCCACCAATTTCCTGGCCGACATCCTGTGGCTTGGTCTGTTTCTGACTCTTGCCATCATGGCTGTCACGATTTCTTCAATCGCCAGATTCATCAAAACCCGTACTCTCTCCCAGCTGGATTTTTATCTCATCGCAGCACTGTCCGTCCTCGTCGGCTTCACCATCATCGGCGGCGCAGTCTCGGGATTTCCCAAGTACATCGTGCCGGCGATCCCCCTGATCGCGATTGCGCTTTCCCTCGCCCTTGCCGAAAAAGACATGGTCCCGCCGCTATCCATCATTATTGCCGCACTGGCGATAGCGTTCCTCGCACGCCTCCTCCCGGCTGATCTCATCTATACCTATAGATATACGATCCGCAACGCCGCTATCCTCTCGCTTCCCGCGATGCCGGTCATAAAAGCCGCAATTATTAAGACCTCCATTTTTATCCTTGCCGCCGCGCTGCCGGCTGTCGTGTGTATCCTCAACCGCCGTCTGCGACCGCACCTCATCACGGTCCTCATCGTCACCGCCATCGGAGCCAATATCAGCCTGTCAGCAATACTCTGCCGCGCCGGCTATCAGACGGCCTACAACCATGGTCTCACCGGCTTTTCGCAGACCGTCGCCTTTCTCAAGTCCTCCACTCCGTCCGGCATGGCCATCACCGCTCCCAACGAAATCATCTACGCACTCGACCGCCGTGATTATTCACCCGACTTTCTCTTCGACAATCCCCACCGCATCCGCCACAGCATATCCTCGCGCCGCAATTACGCCTATGTGTTTTCGATACCCACTCACTCGTCCACTCAGGCCCGCGTGTTTTTCGATACGATGAAAAACGATCGAATCCTCGCTTCCCGATACACCCTGCGCCGGTTCGGCTCCTTCTATGTCTACACGCGTAAAAATAACCGCAGTCCCGATTGACAATTTTCGAAGCCGCCGTATAATGTGAATAGGCATTCACAACGGAGGGGCAATGGCCACGCAGAAACGCGATACCGAAAGCCGTCGCGGCCAGATCGTCGAAGCCGCGCTCAGGATCGTGGCCGAAAAAGGCATCGACGATCTCAGCATCGCCATGATCGCCCGCCACATCGGTCTTGTCCCATCAGCCATCTACAGGCATTTCACCAGCAAGGACAACATCCTCCAGGCCATAATAGACCGCATCAGCAGTACCCTCGCCGCAAACATCGCCAGCGTCAACGACACCGCCACCGACCCGGTCGAAAAACTCCATCTCATCATGCACAAACATCTCGAACTCGTCCGCGACTTCCCAGTCATACCGCGCATCATCTTCGCGTCCGACAAGATTTCCCCTCATTACCTCGAACGCAAGGCCATCGCCAGGGGCATCATCACGGGCTACATCGGCAACGTCCGCGAAATCATCATCGAAGGCCAGAATGCCGGCTCCATCGACGCTGCCATCGACCCCGACGCCGCCGCGACAATGTTCATCGGCATCCTCATGCCGCCCGTGATGCTATGGTTCGTCACCGATGGCGCGTTCGACACTACCGCATATGCAAAAAAGGCATGGCCTGTCTTCCTGAAAATACTAAGGCCAGCGTGATTTTTTTTATTCAACAATGTGAACACTCATTCACATGGGAGGCGCTATATGAAAAACCGAAAACCCATCGCAGCAATCATCATTGTCATCGCCGCATCCGCTTTTGGATGGTGGTACTATGCCGGCGCAGTCAAAAGGCGCGCCGCCGTACCCGCAGGGACAATCATGGCGAGCGGCAACATCGAAGTGGATGAAGTCGATCTGAGTTTCAAAGTGCAGGGGCGCCTCACGAGCCGGCTCGTCGAAGAAGGTGACAGCATCACCACGGGGCAACTCGTGGCGACACTCGATCCATCCGATTTCGAGCGTGATCTCGCCATGAGACAGGCTGACCGGCAGGTGGCTGAGGCAGGACTCGCCGACTTGCAGTCCGGGGCGCGGCCGCAGGAAATAGCACAGGCAGAGGCAGCGGTACAGCGGGCGAAAGCGGCGCTCGACGATGTGCTGGCGGGCGCGCGGCCACAGGAGATTTCGCAGGCGGACGCAGCCGTCAGCCGCGTCACGGCAGAGGTCAACCGCGCGGAGGCTGACTTCAGACGCGCCGAAGACCTTTTCGACAAGGATGTGCTCGCGCGCAAGGATTATGACGCCGCGCGCGCCGCGCGGGATGTCCTTCGCGCCCAGCTCGAACAGGCCCGGCAGCAGGCAAGCCTCGTGCGCTCGGGCGCACGGCCGGACCAGATAAGGCAGGCGGAGTCCGAACACCGCCGCGCGAGCGAAGCCCTCGCTCTCGTACGCGCCGGCGCGAGAAAGGAAACCGTCGCTCAGGCGCGCGCACGCGTCCAGCTCGCTGGCGAAGCCGTTGCTCTCTCGGCTCTGCGTCTTTCCTATGCCAGACTCGCCTCACCTGTCACCGGCATCGTGCTTTCCAAAAATGTCGAACCCGGCGAATGGGTATCACCCGGCACTCCCGTTGTCACTGTCGGCGATCTCACAACCGTTTACATGAAAGCCTATATCCAGGAAACCGACCTCGGGAAAATCCACACCGGCACTCCTGTCACCATCACGACCGACTCATATCCGGGCAAAAAATATAATGGCGTGATTTCATTTATTTCATCTCAGTCGGAGTTCACACCGAAAAGCGTGCAGACCGAGCAGGAACGGGTCAAACTCGTCTATCGCATCAAGATACGGATACCCAACCCCGGTGGGCAGCTCAAACCCGGCATGCCGGCCGACGCACTCTTTTCAGCGAAATAACCAGCCGGAGGATTCACATGCCAGCAGCTATCAGGACACAGTCACTCACAAAGAGATTCGGCGCGCTTACGGCCGTCCACGATCTGTCCATCATGGTCGAAGAGGGTGAAATCTACGGCATAGTCGGGCCCGACGGCGCAGGCAAGACCACGGCGATGCGCATGCTGACATCCATCATGGACCCCACATCAGGCGAAGCCTGGGTCGCGGGGCTACACACTGTCAGGCAGGCCGAATCCATCAAGGACCACATCGGCTACATGAGCCAGAAATTCGGACTCTACCCCGATCTCACTGTAATGGAAAACATCGATTTTTATGCCGACATCTATGGCGTTTCGCGCGTGGAAAGACGGGAGGCTGTCGAGCGGCTTCTACAGTTCAGCAATCTCGCCCCCTTCACAAAACGGCCGGCGGGCAAGCTTTCCGGCGGCATGAAGCAGAAACTCGGTCTCGTCTGCGCTCTCGTCCACCGTCCGAAAGTCCTTTTCCTCGACGAACCCACCAACGGCGTCGATCCCGTTTCGCGCCGTGATTTCTGGAAAATCCTCTACCAGATGCTCTCCGAGGGAGTCACGATTTTCGTGTCGACAGCATATCTCGATGAGGCGGAGCGTTGCAACCGTATCGCGCTGCTTCACAAGGGACGACTCATAGCCGAAGGCACGCCACGCGAAATCAAGCGTCTTCTTCCCGGCCGCATCTTCGCCATTGGCACGCCTGACCCGCGCGGCGCGGTACATCTCGTCAAGTCGCGTTTCGGCGACGAGTCGGCTGCTCTATTCGGCGACAAGATACACCTGATGGTGAAATCCGGCGGTGATCCCGCAAGTGAGATAACCTCCATATTCACATCGGCCGGGCAACCGGCGCCTGACATCAGGGAGATCGAGCCGGCGCTCGAAGACGTGTTCGTGTCTTTCATCTCCGGCAGTGCGGAGGCGGCAGATGGCAACGCATGAATTCACCACGGCAGTGCGCGTCGAGGGGCTTGAGCGCAGGTTCGGTGATTTTTATGCCGTAAAGGGTGTGAGCTTCGAAGTCCCGCGCGGCGAGATATTCGGATTTCTCGGGCCCAATGGAGCCGGCAAATCTACGACGATAAAAATGCTCTGCGGACTGCTCGCGCCCACCGGCGGGGCAGGCTCCGTCGCGGGGTTTGACGTCAGGACGCAGCCCGAGAGGATCAAGCGCCACATCGGCTACATGAGCCAGAAATTTTCGCTCTACGACGATCTGACAGTCGAGGAAAACATACGCTTTTATTCGGGCATCTACCGGCTGTCGCCCGCCAGGAAAAAGGAAATGAAGGAGTGGGTCATCGAAATGGCCGGATTGGGCGAACATCGCCGCAGCATGACGGGCGCGCTCTCCGGCGGGTGGAAGCAGCGGCTCGCGCTCGGATGCGCCATCCTGCACGAGCCACCCATTATCTTTCTCGACGAGCCCACCTCCGGGGTCGATCCGCAGAGCCGGCGCAAATTCTGGGACCTCATATACGAGCTCTCCGGCAGGGGCGTCACCGTATTCGTGACCACGCACTACATGGACGAGGCCGAATACTGCGGCCGCATAGCATTCATCTATAAAGGGGAACTCACGGCCATCGGCACTCCCGCCGCGCTCAAGCGCGAAAAGGCTGGCGGCAGTCTGTACGAGATCGTGTGCGATCGTCCGCACGAGGCGATGAAGGTCCTCGAAGACGCGGCATTCACAGGCGACGCGGCTCTTTTCGGCAGGGGGCTTCACCTCACGCTGGCGCCAGGCGTCGAGCCGTTGCAAGCCGTTTCCTTGATCGAGCGGACACTATCGTCGGCGGGTTTTCCTGACGTTGCCGCCACATCGATCCAGCCTTCGCTCGAAGACGTATTCGTCTCGATCATCGAAGAACGCGACAGGAGGGACGCCAGATGAAATTCATGCGGGTGAAGGCTGTGGCACGCAAGGAATTTCTGCATGTGATCCGTGATTCGCGCAGCATGGCGCTCGCCCTCGCGCTGCCACTGCTGTTCATGCTGCTGTTCGGATACGCGCTCACGCTTGATGTGGACAATGTGCCGACCATCGTCTGGGATCAGGACAACACGGCCACGAGCCGTGAATTCATTTCCATGTTTTCGGGTTCTCCCTACTTCGATATCCGGCATGTCACGCAGGGTTACCGCGAGATCACCGGGGCGGTAGACGAAGGCACGGCGCTGCTCGCGATAGTGGTGCCGCAGGGATTCGAGCGTGGCGTCAAGACGGGCCGGACGGCATCCGTGCAGGTCATAGCGGATGGTTCCGACTCCAACACCGCGACATTCGCGCTCGGCTATGTAGACTCGGTAGCGGCGGCATATTCGGCGAAAGTACTCACGGCGCGAGCGAACGCGACGGGCGGGCAGGCAGCGGTCAGGGCGCCTGCCGATCTTCGGCCGCGCATGTGGTTCAACTCTGACATGCAGTCGAAAAATTTCATCATCCCCGGACTCATCGCAGTCGTCATGACCATCATCGCCGCGCTGATCACGTCGCTGACTTTCGCGCGCGAATGGGAGACAGGCACGATGGAGCAGCTCATATCGACACCGGTGCGCGGCGTCGAACTCATCATCGGCAAGATGGCTCCATACTTCGTGATCGGATTGACCGACGTGCTGCTTTCGCTCGTCGGCGGGATAGTGCTGTTCCATGTCCCGCTGCGCGGCAGCGTCGTACAGGTCTTCGCCGTATCATCCATATTCCTCTTCGGCGCGCTTTCCGTCGGCATGCTGATCAGCATCGGCACAAAGAGCCAGCTACTCGCGAGCCAGATTTCCATGGTGGCGACCTACCTGCCGTCATTTCTGCTCTCGGGCTTCATGTTTTCGGTCGAAAACATGTCGAAATTCATATACGTCCTTTCGCACATTGTCCCCGCGCGATATTTCATCAAGCTGCTGCGCTCGATCTACCTCAAGGGTCTCGGCATGGAAACGCTTGTATATGAAACCATGCTGCTCGTGGTATTCGGCGTCATTGTGTTCGCCATGGCCAACAGAAAATTCAGAAAGAAGATGGAGTGACATGTTTGAGCGCATAGCGCAGATACTGATGAAAGAATTCATACAGGCGTTTCGCGACAAAAGGATGCGGGCCGTGATCTTCGGCGTGCCAGTCATCCAGCTACTCGTGTTGAGCCAGGCGCTCAACACCAACGTGCGAAACATCAAAATGGCGATCGTCGACTCCGACTCTTCGGTAGTAAGCCGCGAACTCACCGGCAGGTTTACAGGCTCGGGGTTTTTCAAGGCCGTCAATTACACCACGGACATGCAGTCGGCGGCATCGCTCATCGACATGGGAGGGGCGCAGGCGCTGCTCGTGATCAGTCCGGGATTCGAGCATGACGTACGCTCCGGGAAAAGCGCGCCCCTGCAACTGATCCTCGACGGCACCGACTCCAACACGGGAGCCATCATCCTCAACTACAGCAGCCGCATCGTCAATCAGTTCAATCGCGAATACATGGCAGCCGCAGTCCTCAAACGCACCGGTGCGGCGCTGCCCGCTACGCCGGTGGAGATCAGGGCACGGGCATGGTTCAACGAAAACCTCGAAAGCCGCAATTTCTACATCCCCGCGCTGCTCTCCATGCTCGTCACGGTCATCGCCCTGCTGCTCACCAGCATGGCCATTGTCCGCGAAAAGGAAATCGGCACGATGGAGCAGATAATGGTCACACCCATCAGCCCGGCGGAATTCATCATCGGCAAGACCCTGCCGTTCGCCCTCGTCAGCATGTTCAATACAGTAGTTGCGCTCGCCATTACCGTGCTGATCCTCAAGGTGCCATTTCGCGGCAGCTACCTGTTTCTGCTCGCGTCGACGCTCGTCTATCTGCTGCCGGCGCTCGGCATCGGACTATACATATCGACGGTCAGCAACACTCAGCAACAGGCCATGATGAGCTGTTTTCTGTTCCTGTTTCCGGCGCTGCTGCTTTCGGGATTCATGTTTCCGATCGCCAACATGCCGGAAGTGATCCAGTACATCACCTATCTCAATCCGCTGCGATATTTTCTCGTAGTCATACGCGGGGTGTTTTTCAAGGGAGCGGGGATAGCGCTGCTGTGGCCGCAACTGCTCGCGATGTTTGCCATGGGGGTAGTGATCATGGGACTCGCCGCCCGAAGGTTCAGAAAAACCGCGAGCTGAGCAATGCCCGTCAACTGCAAATCCGATATGTCTTGGGCGATCGAAACCGTCAGTCAAGGAAATCAAGAGAGGTTTATTGCGGATCCTTCGTCGATGCCGCTGCCGGATATTCGAGATTGTACCAGTCGATATATTCCCTGAGTCCCTGGGGGAACTTGTAGAGCGGCTTGTAGCCGAGGACAGTCTTTGCGCGCGTGACATCGAATGAAAGACTGTTGCCGATGCAGCCGACGCCCATCCGGGTCATGAGTGGAGCGGATTTAGCGTTGAAGCGGCGGTAGGTGGACTCACTGATGGCGGCGATGTTTTTCGCGACGGAATAGGGCACGCTCATGCGGGGTTTAGGCAGAGACATTTCCTCGCAGATTTTTTCGACGACGGCGCGCATGGTGGTGTCGCAGTCGTCGGTGGCGATGAATGCCTTGCCGGCGGCGGCTTCGGTCATGAGTGCGCGTATGGCGATGTCGCAGACATTTCGGGCGTGGGCGAGGCCGACGATGTGAGTGCCGTTGTCGATGTATGCAAAGACATGTTTTTTGATCGAATTGATGATTTTCGTGAGAAAAGCCCTGTCGCGCGGTCCCCATACCATGGCGGGGCGGACGGTGGATGCGCAGATTTTCCCCTCCGCGTGGGCTTCCCACACGAGGCGTTCGGCTTCGAGCTTTGTATCGCTGTAGAGTACGCCGGTCTTTTTGTAGGGCAGTTCTTCGGTGTCGTGGTCAAATCCTTCGTAGCCGTGGACCGAGGTGGAGCTGATGTCGATGATCCTCGATACGCCAGAAGCAGCCGCCCCGGCTATCATGTTGCGCATGCCCTGCACGTTGATTTCATAAAAGTCTTTAGGCGAGCCCCATTCGCCGACGAGGGCGGCGGCATGGAAGATGGCATCGCAGCCTCTGATCGCTTTAGCGACCGAGTCAGCGTCACGCACGTCGCCGAGCACTTTTTCGACATCGAGTCCGCCGACCACCCCGAGGCCAGTTTCACGTCGCACGAGTACTTTTACTTCGATATCCTTTTCCAGCAGCGCCTCGACAATATGCGAGCCGATAAACCCTGTCGAGCCGGTCACGAGAGCCTTCATTTGCTGCCTCTTTTCTTTTCGGAAGCTTCACGTTCATCGACGAAAAATCGGTTGTAGATATTTGCGAGTGCGAAGAAAGACGCTTCCACAACGCTCTTGGACGTGACGTCGGAGTAGTAGAGCTTGCCGTAAGAGTTGGACGCGAGGATAAACACTCCGACTTCCGACGAAGTGCCCTTGCCATGGAATGTGTTGGACACGGTGTATTTGATGAGATTGATGTCGCTGAGGAATGGATAGAGAGGTTCGAGTATCTTGCGCAGCGCGCGGTCGAGCGCATCGACCGGGCCGTCGCCCTCGGCGCTTGCGGTGAGAGCCGCGAACTTGCGGTCTTCGGGCGGATTTTCAGCCTCGAACATCCTGTTGACTCCTGCCGCGGTATTTGCGGGCACGATGATGCGCACGGTCGCCTCGTTCGTTTCGAGTTCGTCCTGCGACCGTTTGTCGGCAGAAACGCGGTAGCGTTCGAGTTTGAAAAAATGCTCTCTGAAATAATGCTTGTCGTAATTCACTTTTGACTTCTCCAAAATGGCGGCGCCCGGAATGAGTGGCTGTGCCTGCGGCGCTGTCTGATTTATCCCGGATCCGTCAATAGAAAGTGCGCTATTGTCGAATCCGGCAGTCGCGATAAGGGCGAACTGCTGTGTTGCCGGTGCATTTTTTTGTTTGCGTATGACGAATACTGCTCACTGCAAAAATGCCCCTTGCGCCTTGCATTTCATCCCTTCTTGCGACAGCAATCCCGAATACTAATGACGAATTCGGGTTTGTCCACCCTCCATTGTATGTGAATGCGGCATATTGGCAATAGCATACTATTTTCACCCGCGGCGTAGTCGGCGCGGCAGCGTGGTTTCGGAGCGCTTGCGGCAACGCGCGCGAACCATCACTTCCCTACACCTTTTCCGCCCGATGTCAATAGCCCGCGAATGATATATTTCTTTGATTTCACCCACCTTGACACAGCGCAAAACGGACGATACGCTATTTATGTAAGATGTGTTTGCCAAGATTTTTAAGCCCTGCCGTGTTCGTGAGGCAAACGTTCTTGACCCAACATTTAATTGCAGGGGTTCCTTCCCTTCTTCCTTATGAAAGGCCGTCCCGAACGGAATTCAGCGGAGGATGCAGGCTCCCCACCTAGATTGTTTGCAGGTTACAAGTAACCTTGACCGACGGCATAGCGGGGCTTTTTATAACTACATAATCCTGCACCACTCGAAGGATACCATGAACAGACTGTTTGCTGTACGAAAAGCGGACGAAAGAAAAGCGGAAAGCAGAAACGCACTACCCATAATCAACAAACTGATGGCTGTCGATCCATCGAAGCCACCGGCTCCGGCGCCTATCTTTACCTCACTCAAACGGATCGGCGGCGCGGGGTTTTCCAATATCACCGGGGCTCCCGGTTCTTTCACCCTTGTCACTTTCCTTTCGTCCGGCTGCAAACCCTGCCGCCTGCTCGCCGCCGAACTCGAAACCCTTGCCGAAGACTATGAGCCTAAAGTCTCCTTCTACGCCGTAGATGTCAACGAAGAACCCCTCCTCTCCGAACACCTCGGCATCATCAGCACTCCGACAATTATCTTTTTCGCCGACGGAAAACCCGCCTTTCGACTGCTCGGCTACGAAACTTCCCACGACATCCGCCTCAAGATCGACGCCGCGCTCAAAACCAACTCCTGATATCTGCATACCACACATACAAGAGGCGCACCCTTGCGAATCTTCGTCATCAACGGCCCCAACCTCAATCTCCTCGGCACGCGCGAACCCGCTGTCTATGGTGTCACCACACTCGACGGCATAGTAGCCGCATGCGCTGCCTGGGCCGAAGATAACGGCATCATCCTCGCGACATTCCAGAGCAACTCCGAGGGCGAAATCATCGACGCCATCCACACCGCGGGCCGCGAAGCCGACGCCCTCGTCATCAACCCGGGCGCACACACTCACTACAGCTTCGCCATCCGTGACGCACTTGCCGCCGTCAAAATCCCCGCTATCGAAGTCCACATCTCCAATATCCACAAGCGCGAAGCCTTCCGCCGCACATCCGTCATCTCGCCCGCTACCACCGGCATGATCTCCGGCCTCGGCCCCTATGGCTACATACTCGCCATGCAGGCGCTCAAACACACCTTCGGCGGCGAAGCATGACCGCCCCGGCCGAATCCGCCTTTTCCTCCCGCCGCTCCGCTCTCGCCACAGCCTGCCAATCCCGCAAAATATCCTCTCTCATCATCAACAGCACTCTTTCCATCCGATACCTCTCGGGATTCGACTGCTCCACCGGCTGGCTCGCATACACTGCCGGCGATTTTACACTATTCGTCGACAGCCGCTACTACGAGTCCGCCCGCGCGCAACTCCACACCATCGCTGTCCGCGAATTCATCTCCGTCCCGAAATCACTGCCAGGGGCATTCGGCCCGCGCGTGAAATCCATCGCATTCGATCCCGATTCATTCACCATCGCCGGATTTGACAAACTCAAGGCAGCGCTGCCCTCCATCGCCAAATGGAAATCCGCTCCCGGCCTCGTCGAAAAAATCCGCATCGTCAAGGACGCCTCCGAGCGTACTGCCATAGCCCGCGCATGCTCCATCGCCGATCGCGCATTCGCATCGATCCTCCCTGCCATCCGCCCCGGCATGACAGAAAAGCAGCTCGCCTCCGCGCTCGATATCGCCATGCTCTCCCTCGGCGCCGAAAAACCAGCCTTCGATACCATTGTCGCCTCCGGCCCCAACAGCGCATTTCCTCACTACACCCCCGGCAGGCGAAAACTCCGCAACGGCGATTTCGTGGTCATCGACTTCGGCGCATTTCTCAACGGCTACAACTCCGATATCACGCGCACCATCCACATCGGCAAACCCACATCGGAATCCATCCGTATCTACAATGCCGTTGCCGATGCGCAACAAGCCGCTTTCCGGGCGATCCGCAATGGCGTCTCCGCCGAAATCCCTGACGCCGCGGCACGAGAGGTCCTTCTCCTCCACGGACTCGAAGACTACTTCGTCCACAGTCTCGGTCACGGTATCGGTCTCGAAATCCACGAAGCGCCCCGCCTGTCCCCAAAATCGCCCGACACACTCATTACAGGCATGACATTCAGCAACGAACCTGGCGTCTATATCCCTGGCACTGGCGGCGTACGTATCGAAGATACCGTATTCCTCGCCGACGCTGGCCCGGTCAATCTTACCAAAACCACTAAAAAACTCATCGTCATATAATCCCGGATTCTGCAATAAAATTTTGTAAGCGTTCACGACAAGAGCATGGAGACCCCCTTTTTGAAAAAATGGGGT
>CAZQSL010000086.1:0-16273 GCA_964595945.1 uncultured bacterium | reverse complement strand
CAACGTATGTCAGTGCGCTGATTGACTCTGTGGTAATGGGTGTGTCCGAGTTGGGATCGAATACGACGCTTTCGCAACTGTTGCCGATGCTGTTTGCCCTGAAAACCTTATATCCGGCAAGTTCGTCAGGGTCCGGGAAAGTCGGGTTTGCAAAGGCTCCGGATTCATCCGATATGATTCTTTCCCAGTCGATTTGACATTTTCCGCCTTCGGGGACGGCAGAGGCGGCAACAGAGGGGACATAACTCGGGTATTTAGTATCGATCGTAGTTGTGATGGGCAGACATACCCTGTTGGATTTGACTGTAGAGAAGTTGGAACAGTTCGGCATGGATTGGGACGGGCAGGTGCCTTCGGCGACGCAGTTGTCGCAAGCTTCGATCCAGTAGCACATAATCGTGCCATCAGTGAAAGAATATGTCGCTGGCACCATGAGGGTGCCGTCGGCTGATACGTTGGGCGCGATCAGTTTATAGTTGGAGGCGGACACTGTCGGGGTGTTGCACTCGTCCGCTATTGTGGTGGAGACTTTGCATTCGTAGACATTGTATGAGTTGACATCCGGCGAAAGGGGGTTGTTGCTCCATGTGATATCCACGGCGAGATTGCCTGTTTTGAGGACGATGCTTGGTTCGACTTTTTCGGGTGGTTTTCTGTCGGACACTATGCA
Organism: uncultured bacterium; assembly: GCA_964595945.1. Classification (GTDB taxonomy): domain Bacteria; phylum UBP15; class UBA6099; order UBA6099; family JAJRTR01; genus CAZQSL01. Next base: position 15,603 of record CAZQSL010000086.1, on the reverse strand, counting down.
GGAGGATGCCACGCCAGAGGCAGTTTTCGATGTTTCATTTCCACCGGCATCCGTGGCGGTCACTGAGTAATTGACGCTCTGTCCGAGTGTGAGATTTTTGGTGTCGTTGTACGAATAGTCATATATGCTGCTGCTTGCCATGATGAGCGAGGTGTTGGCAGGTATGCCGTCTCTGTAGACAGTGAATCCCTTGAGAGAAGGGTCTGAGGCCGTGTCAGCCTGCCATGTGCAGTAGCATCTTTCGTCATATCCTGCCGGTGTTTCACATGAAAACCCTGTCGGGGGGGCCGGCATTTCCCAGTCTTCGACCGTGCAGATCGCTCGCGAAAGGTTGAACCATTCCGTTTCGTAGTCGGGGTTTGTGAGGTATTCCTTGTTTTGCGCGGAGAAATAGAAATAATGCGTTTTACCGTCGAGACTGTCCTGGTCTATCGTGAAGTCGAATTGCTGGTCGATTCTAAGATTGGTCGTGATGGTGGCTACGGGCCCGAGCGACATGGCGGCCTGTATGCTGTCGACAGTATTGTGATAGACTTTATAATTGCCGACGAATCCCTGATTGGGGTCTGAGGGAGGACCGGCGTCTGGCGAGGGAGCGAGATATACCCGGCAGGTATTGCTTGCTGGTTTCACTACGCTCTGCGGACATACGGCAGTGTTCGATTCCACGCCTCCCGTAACGCATCGCGAATCCTTGACAATGGGAGCGGAAGGGCGTGACGGCGGTTGTATCATCGCGCGCTGGTTGGACTTGATCAGCGATATCCCTGTCGAAAGATCGACGAACCAGAAGGGAGTTTCGGCTGACACGTCGAGACCTCCCGTCGCGATGATCGCCCTGTATGTGTTGGAAGAGTTTCCAAGTATGGTCTTGCCGCCAACTCCGAGGTCATTTTTTGCGATGAATTTCAATTCGCCGTTTTGCGCGCCGACCTGAAGTTCCGTTCTCAGCCCTTTCATTATAGGGCATTCATCGAGCATGTCGGTAGCGGTAGTGTTGGGGTTTGTGACACATTCGCCGTCCCACAGCGCGACGACAAGGTCCGAGATGATATTCGATACTTCGGGGACATAGGTGATGGCAAACGCGTTGGGCATATATATGTCGGCCGGGTTGGCATCGGGGATATCAGGATTGAAGAAGACCATCACATATCCATCCATGTCGCCGCTTTGCTGGTCAGATGGTGACGGGGGATTGGCCGCGAGCTTGATTTTTGAGCATATAACATCGGAGGTGGGCATATCCTGATAGCCTTTTCCGGCGCCTACCGTGATGCCGAGGATGTCTGCGACATCCGTATCGGTATTGGGGGCGCCGGTCGTGCCGCAGGTGTCGTTTTCAGGATCGTTAACGGTGTAGTTTTGCGAGTAGCAAGTGTAGGGGGTGCCTTCGGTGACATTGACGAAAGACCCTCCGCATCCGTCGTAGCTGTTCACGAAGTAACAGTTGTTAAGCGCAGGGGTCTGATACTCGGAGCTCCATGTCTGAAATGAAGTGCAGGGGGCATTGTTGATATCCGGCACCTGTGTTACGACATTGCCCCTGTTGTCGGTCGCTATTATGTAGTAGGTCACTTCCTCGCCTTCGACGTGTCCTTCGAAGTTGACTTCAGCTTCGAACAATCCGGTGGATGTGTTGTATATCATATCGGAATAGTATCGCTGCGAAGCGTCCGAGGAAAAGTAATAGTATACCCTCGGGTTGCCGGATTTTCCACCACATACAGTGGGGTTGGTCCCGCCGGATGTGTCGATGATGTTGGGTATGCAGGTGGGGTTGGGGACAATGCGCGGATCGGGGATACCGGTAAAATCCGACAGCAGGCACTCCATGCTTCCCCAGTCGCAGTTCGGGGCGCACTGGTGCGTGCATACTCCCTTGCAGCAGGCTTCCATCTGTGTGTCGCCGGTGATTTTTGCGTATACCTTGAAGGTCGTAAGCCCCACTACGGGGTTCTGATTGGAGATCGACACGATCTTGGGCGTGAACGGTACCGTGGGTATGTTGAAAGTGAATCCGCCGTATGCTCTTTGAGATACGCCCATCACAAAAGCGAAAAACAGTGTCAATGTCAACAGCAGTTGTTTTCGCATCCGGCACATCTCCGTATTACACAAAACATTTACCCTGATAATAGTAAGCCCGCATATCATTCTTTCAAGCCGGTATCTGAAAAAAACATCTAATCCTTATTCATGAATCCTGGCAGCCCCGGGGGCCATCGAGGGTCGGGGGGATGTGCCGCACCCGCTCGAGAGGCAGGAGAGCGCCTGAGTGAAAAGGGCCGCCATCGGGCGGCCCTTATGCGCGTGTCACGTGAGTTGTTATTTGGTGCAGTCCGTGCCGATAGGGTCGCTAGCCGCGGTGAGCTTGGCCGCCGAGACAGCGGGACCACCTGATACATCTATAGTCTTGGACATATACCGTTTCAGGACTGCAAAGTCGGTAACGGAGACCGAGCCATTGAGGTCGAAGTCCGCCCATGCCCTGTAGCAGGGGGAACCATACGATGAGCCGTATGCTCTTTTGATAGCAATGATATCATTTACACTGACCACGTTGTCGCCGTTGGCATTTCCGATCTCGCCGCCGTATCCTCCCCCTCCCGCGGTTGCCCTTTCCAGTCCTTTACCCAAAGGAACGGTACCCTCGGCGGTGGCGGATGCCTTTTTCAAGGTGAAGTAACAGGGGTCGGATGCCGGAACCATGGTGTTGGTATAATTGGAGCAGAGCTTGCTGGCGAGAGGGTCATATGTGCCCGCCGGGTAGTTCGCCCTGACCATAAGGGTGGCGGCGCTGCCTATCTCATCGGCGTGCGCCCTGATCTCTGAAAGGGTCCCGGTGGAGTCCGGGCGGAATGACTTTAATGGTGTTACTGATTGTGTGCTGCCGTCCACTATTTCGATGATTACATCGGTGTCCGGTACGAGCACTTTTTGATACTTGTTGGTTGGGCATGTTACTACTGTTTTACCATCCACTACTGTTTCCTGTCTGGTGCATTCTTCGATGGAGTATTTGAGGAATTTCGAAGAGAAAGTCCATACATACTTGCATGAGTCGGGATTTTCGGCGCAGGGGCCTTCCGGTTCGGGCGCCTTGAGACTGACCTTTGCGGAAGCCCATGTGGGGAATGACTCTCCGCCGCTGGTGTTGGTGTATGTGACTCCGACGTAGTACTCGGCGTCCTGAGGGACATTCGCGTTGGCGACCTGATAGGGATCGCCGCCGAGTTCGTGCTGTTCTGTGGGAGATATGCCGGAGGCGATTTTGAGGCAGCCGGTCAGTGACTGGGTGTTGGTCAGGCAAAGGTAGACGGAGTATGAGCCGCCGGACTCGGCCGGGGAATCATCGTACCAGACCCTGACGCCGAGGTCTTCATTTATCGCGCCTCCAAGTACCGCTACAGGGGCGGCCGGCCTGTTACTCGGCGTGCAGGGGGCGCAGTTGGTGTCGGTGGGCGCCGTGGTGTATGAAATGGTTTTGGGATTGTCATAAGCGTCTTTTGTGATGACGCAGTACAGATAGGGCTGATCGGCCACTATCGCGTCGTCCTCGTAGATGAGGATTCCGCCTTCTTCGATTGGGGGGGTTTCCTCGAGGTCGATTTCATCGAACTTCGCCGCCGTGGTGCAGGTGGAGACGGTGGTTGTGGGAGTGCATTTCATAAGTTTGTAGGTGGGGTTTTCCTCAACGCTTTTGTTCCACTTTGGTGTGCAGGACGTGTCATCGAAGTCCATGGGAGTGAGCATTGTCACGGGGTCTGGCGCGAGTGTGTCCTGCGGGGTGCATGTGGCAGGGGTGGGTGGGGTGCCGCCGAGCGAGAAGTTGCCCGCCAGGTCGATGCCATAGACCATGTAACAGTATGTTTCCCCGTTCTGGAGGCCCGTGGTGTCCGTGTATTTCAATGTGCCGAATCCGGGGCTGTAGACCGGGTCTTCCGACGTGGGGTCAAAATTTGTCGAAGCGCATGAGCCGGCTGTAGGCGCTTTTCTGTAGACTTTGTAACCGGTGAGTTGTATCGGGTCCGGGAAGCTGGCATTTTCGAAGGGTCCGTCGCTGTCAGATGTGATACGCTCCCATTCGACAACGCATGTTTTGCCTGTTTCGGGAGCCGTGGCGGTGATGGAAGCGGTGTGGTCGGGCTTCACGAGGTCGACGGTGGCGGTGACGTTGATGCAGATTCTGTTGGTGGGGTTTTCGGAAAACGCGGAGCAGTTGCCCGCGGCGTCGCATGCCTTGACCCAGTAGCACATGGTCGCTTCATTCGTGTATGTTTTCGAAGCCTTCAGCGTGCCGGTCCTGGGTACGTTGGTAGCGATGGCCGAGTAGCCGGCGGTATCCGTGACGCATTCTGTCATAGTGTCAATAGTGACTTTGCATTCGTATACGGAGTAGTTCTGGGCATCTTCGGATTCGGGATCATTGGTCCAAGTGATGTTGGCTGTGAGCTGGCCCGTAACGAGGCCGGCGCTCGGGGCGACGGCGTTAGGCGGCTTTCTGTCGGTCACGATACAGTCGGCCTTGACGCTCTCGAGGGTTTTCGACGTTTCGTTGTTGCCGGCGTCGACTGTGGTCACGGCATAATGATGTGTCTGTCCGACCGTGAGGTTTTTCTGCGTCTCGCTGTATTGTCTTACGACATTTTTGACGGCGGGGATTAGGGTGGCGTTGACCGGTAAGCCCTCGTTGTAGAGGTTGAATCCCTTGATCGACGGGTCGGTAAGCGTGTCCGCCGTCCATACGCATTCGCAGCGGTCATCGTTGCCGTCAGGGGTAGCGCAGGCGACGCCGGTGGGTGGCACGGGGGCTTCCCAGTCTTCGACGGTGCAGACGGATTTTGTGGCCTCCGCTGTTTTGGTTTCGAGTTCGCCGTATGTAGCAGTGAAGAAGTAATAATGGGGTTTGCCGTCGAGTGTGGTGACATTGTGGTTGACTATATTGTCGCCGCCGATGTTGGTGGTGATCGTCTCGACGAGGTTTGCGGGCACGATGGCAGTCGTGGCGCTGTCGGTCATGCTGTGATATGCCCTGTAGGATGTGGCGAAGCTTGAGTCGGGTGATTTTTTGAGATAGGTGCGGCAGGTGTTGTTCGCGGGTTTCGTAGTGCTCTGGGCGCACTGTGTGCCTGTCGACTCCGTGCCGCCGGAGACGCATCTGGATTTGAAGACGCTTGGCGCGGCAGGGTTGGATGGCGCGCCAATTGTCGCCTGGTGGTTGTTTTTGACCATCGCGATGCCGTTAGAGAGATCGACGAACCAGAATGGGACTTCCGCGGTAATGTCGACGCCGCCGGTCGCGATGATGGCGCGGAACGAGTTGGAGGTCGCTCCGAGCATAACCTCGCCGTTGGGCAGCGCGTTTTTCGCGATGAACGTGAGATCGTTGCCTTTTACACCGACCGCGAGATTATCATTATCGCCCGAGATGAGGGGGCATTTGTTGAGGTAGTCGGCTGTGGAAGTATTGGGGTTGGTGATACACTCGCCGCTCCAGAGAGCTTTGACGAGAGTACCCATGATCGATCCGATTTCGGGGACGTAGGTGATGGCGAACGCGTTGGGCATGTAGACGTCCGCGGGGTTCGGGTCAGGGATGTCGGGATTGAAGAAAATCATTATGTAGCCGTCCATGTCGCCGTTGGTTTGATCGTTTGGTTGTGGCGGCGGGGCTTCGAACGCAATTCTGGCGCAGACGACGGGAGTGTCCGGGAGGTTGGCGTATCCGGTGCCCGCGCCGACGGCGATGCCGAGTACATCGGCGATGTTGTTAGCCGTGTTAAGGCCACCGGTTCTGCCGCACGCGTCATCTTGGGGGTCATTGACCGTATAATTACTCGAAGAGCAGATGTGTGTGCCCGGGTCTTTCGTGATGAAGTAGCCGCCGCAGCCGTCGACGCTGTTGACAAATTTGCAATTGTCGATGGCGGGGGTCTGGTAAGCTATGTCCCACGTATCGAGTGAGCCGCACGGCGCCGTGTCCTTGTCCGGCACTTCCGATACCGTGTTGCCCCGGTTGTCCGCAGCAATGACGTAATATGTGACGACTTCCCCCATCGGTTTTTCATCGATCGGGATATTCGCCTCGAACAAGCCGCTCTCGGAATTATATGTCATGTCCATGGAAAGTCTGGCATCCGGGTTCGAATCAAAATAATAGTATACTTTCGGATTACCGGTTTTGCCGCCGCAGACAGAGGTAGCCACGCCGCCCGATGTGTCGTTGATATTGGGTATGCATGTGGGATTGGGTATGATGCGGGGGTCCGCGATGCCCGTGAATTCGGATATCCCGCAGTCGAAAGAGCAGTTGGGAGCGCACTGGTGAGTACAGACGCCTTTGCAGCATGCTTCGATCTGGGCGTCGCCCGTTATGTTGGCGTAAACCGTGAACGATGGAGTACCCGCCACAGGAGTGGAGTTCGACACCGAATTGATAAACGGAGTGAACGGGACGGTCGGTATCTGGAAGGAAAAACCGGCAAAGGCCGGCATCGACATCCCGGCTGTCAGCAGCATTGTGACCGCCAGCAGGATAAATTTCTTTTTCATTTTGTGCCTCCCTGAACTTATGTAAAAATCATTCTTTTCCACTAAGTGGTCCGCAATTTTCGTGCCAATCCCGGGCTTATTTTGCAATTACGGAACGGGCTCTCGAATACAGGGCCTTTTGTCCATGCAGCCAACTTCCGATATGGCATTGTATTCAGCATTGTGTGGCATTTTGGCAACAATGCGTTGCAATTATGTCACACTGTTGTCCCGGGGTTTCCGCGGAAAACGGCAGAGCCCGTATTTCGAGTATTGGCATTATATAATGAAACCCCGCAAAAAATAAAGCTAAATTTTTCGACAAAAGAAACAGTGTAGAAATGCCCTGTAAAAACGGCTTTTTCAAATCTTCCTCTTTCCATGTTTCAAGAAAGGCCGTCTGGTAGTAGAATAATGATTCGGATGACCGATCTGGCGTTATGCCAGGCCAAGACGATCACGGAAAAGATGAGGAGCACTCCATAATGCTTGAAACGGGAAAAGTCAGGACAAGATTCGCCCCTTCGCCGACCGGCATGCTGCACTTCGGCAATGCCAACACCGCGCTATTCAACTGGCTCGTGGCGCGTCACTACAAAGGCACCGTTGTGCTGAGAGTGGAAGACACCGACCTTGAGCGTTCGACCGATAATTTCGAACGAATGATAATGGATGACCTCGCCTTTCTCGGAATCGACTGGGATGAAGGTCCTGACAAGGGCGGTCCGTTCGGTCCCTACAGACAGATGGAGAGGACAGGGATATATGAGGAATCCATTGATAAGTTATTCGATAACGGCTCGGTTTTCAGATGCTACTGCACGAAAGAGGAAATCGAAGCCGCCCGCGAAACAGCCCTCAAAGAGAAAAAACCACTTAAATACAGCGGAAAATGCCGCGGCCTCACCCCCGAAGACTGGGCGCGCCTCGACGCGGAGGGAAAACGCTATACTATCAGGTTCAAGACCCCGGAAAACGAAAAAATCATCGTAGACGACCTCATTAGAGGACCTATCGTGTTCAATTCGTTCGAACTCGACGACTTTATCATAGTACGCTCCAACGGAGTGCCGATATTCCTGCTCACCAATGGCATAGACGACGCCCTCATGGAAATCACCCACGTCGTACGAGGCGAAGACCACATATCCAACACCCCCAAGCAGATACTCATCAATCAGGCGCTCGGGCTCAGGGTGCCGCAATATCTGCATACCTCGATGATCCTCGGCCCTGACCGCACAAAACTCAGCAAACGGCATGGCGCCGTCTCCGTCAACCAGTTCCGCGAGCAGGGCTATCTCTCGGAATCCCTCGTCAACTATCTCGCTTTCCTCGGGTGGAATCCCAAAACCACAGACGAATTTTTCACACTCCCCGAACTCGTCGAAGCCTTTTCCATCGAAGCCATGAGCAAACCGCCGTCAGTCTTCGACTACGACCGCCTGAAATATATCAACGCCCACTGGATGGGCGCCATCGACGCCGGCAGACGTCTCGACCTCTGCATCGCCCACCTTATCTCCAAAGGCATGATCGACTCCGCCACTGCCGACGCCCGGCGCGACTGGCTCGCCGAAATCGTTTCCATCTGCGGCGAACGCCTCAAAACTGTCAACGATATTGAAACAGTCGCCGACTTTTTCTTCAGGGATATCACCGAATACGAGGAAAAAGGCGTCCGAAAACATTTCAAGGGCGAAAAAACCATCGCTATCCTTGAGCGCCTGCGCGCGAAAATATCGGCTCTCACAGACTACACACGCGCTGAAATCGAGCGTATCATGCATGTCATGGTCGACGACGAAGGCGTCCTGGGCAAAGAGCTCATCCATCCCGCACGTCTCGCCCTTACCGGCAAGACCACCGGGCCCGGACTTTTCGAGCTCATGGAGGTGCTCGGTCGCGACGAAAGCCTCAAACGCATCGAATCCGCCGAAAAATGGATCGCCGCACAACCACAGCAACAATAACCCCCGGCTCCTGTTGCAGAATCGCGGATAATGGGTCGTAATAGTATTTCGGTCGAACTGGCAAGGAATATTTATCAAAGAAAATAAGATCGAACGGTTATTTGGCTATAATATCCGGATAAAAAAAGTGCCCGGAACAAAAGGAGCGTGTCCCGGGCTTGAATCATCTGACCTATAGAATGAAGAGAGCTCCGTCAAAACCGGGCCGCCCGCGGGCGGCCCGGTTTTTGTTTGGACCCGATCTTTCGGATCCGGCGGGGTTTCAGAAAAGTTCGCTCAGATTGGCAAAGATTTTATCGAATGCGTCGGCAAAGGCTTCCATGACCTTGATGTCCTGTGCGATGATCGGGTATGAGTGTGAGCCGAGCACGATGGATGTATCGAGCAGCGCCTGAGCGACTGCGTAATCTTCCGGGGGAGTGGATTCGGCCGGAGTTTCGCGCATCGGGCAGTGATAAGGGCATTTTTTTCCATAGCCGGCGAGGGCTTTAAACGCTTTCTGGGCCGGGACCGGTTTGACTTCCCAGAGGCAGCATTCGACACCTTCGGCCTTGAGGGCCGCGAGGATTTTGTCGCGGAAAATTGTAGGAGCGACATCGATACCGGCGGCTTTCGGGTCGAGTTTGACGCGGAATTTGTGGTAGACGGAGACGCGGTTTTCAGGGATGTGGGGAGGCGTGACGCCAGAGATGGCCGAGAGCCGTTTTGTGAGGTACTGAGCGTTGGCGCGTGCGTTTTCATTGTTGGCTTCGAGGCGTTTGAGCTGGGCGCGGGTGAGGGCGGCGGGGAGTTCGCCGGGGAGATACTGCCAGCCGAGGCGGATGGCTTCGAATCCGCGGCCACGATCGAGCGGGTAATTGAGATCGACGAGTTTTTCGTCTTCAAAAGACGCGTCCTGACCGAAGAGGCGGATGCTGTTGGCGATATCGGCGAGCCTGTCGTCGTTGGTGGCGAAAAATCCGCCTTCAGCCGCCGGGAGATTTTTGCTGGCCTGTACGCTGAATCCTGCCATATCGCCCATGGTGCCGGCCATGCGGCCCTTGTAGCGCGCGCCGTGAGCCTGGGCGGTGTCTTCGATTACGATGAGGTTGTGTTTTTTCGCGATGGCGAGTATCTCGTCCATGTCGGCGCAGAGACCATGGAGATGGACTGGGATGATCGCTTTTGTGCGCGGGGTGATCTTTGCTTCGATCTTCGCCGGATCGATCAGGAATGTGTCAGGATCGACATCGACGAAAACCGGCACCGCGTTGTTGTGAAGGGCGGCAAGAGCAGTAGCGAGAAACGTAAATGAGGGGACGATCACTTCGTCGCCGGGGCCGATGCCAGCCGCCGCGACAGCGAGATGGAGTGCGGCCGTGCCACTGTTGAGCATCAGGACATGCTTGACCCCGAGATACTCGGCAAACTCCTTTTCCGCCCCTCTGATCTGGGGTCCGTAAGGGCATGTCATGAATCGTGATTCGAGCGATTCGAGGACGAGTTTCTTGTCCTCGCCGGTGATCACGGGCCATAGGGTGAAGATGCCTCCGGGTACGGTTTTTGTGCCGCCGTTGATTGCGAGTTTGGCCATTTGTCCCACCTCTTTCTTTCAAATTTTGTCATTGCTGACATTTTCAGTGTGAGAGTCATCCGTCCGTGGCCTCTGGCCGATCGAGCCATAGGTCTGGAAGTCGACGATCTGGCGTGCGAAGTGCTCGATGTCGAGGGGAGCCTCCGAGGTGATGACGTCCTGGATAGCCTTTTCGGTGGCGCCGACATAGCAGCGGGCAAAAATGATCGGATCGACCGTCCGCGGCACCAGCCCCTCATCCATGCCTTCTCTGAGTCCGTCTTCGATCATCGTGTACATCAGACGGTAAAAATTGGTCATGTAGACCATGGCCTTGCCGCCCACGTAACGAGACTCCTCAAAAAAGAGCTTCGCGACATCGAGGTTGTCAAAAAACACATTTGCGATATTCATCGCGTTTCTTATGGCGAGTTCGTGATTGGCGAGAGCGATGCGGCCAACCGTGTCGAGATTGTTCTGGAGCAGCACCTTAATGAGCTTTTCGACAAACTGTATCAGAATCTCGTCGAAAATCGCCTGTTTGTCCTCGAAGTGGTAATAGAACGTCCCCTGTCCAGATCCCACCTCCGCGACTATGTCCGAGACATTCGTCACCTGAAATCCTTTGGCGGCGAAAATGCGCCGCGCTGCTGATAAGAATTTCTCACGCGTTTCCTGTTTTTTCTGTTCGCGTTTTTGGACTGACATGTCAGTCAACATTCTACACGCCTTTCTCAGGGCTGTGCAATACCTTTGCGAAAAAATAACTGTTATCGCTGCTGTTGCGGGAATAGTCACACGAGGCAATGTACGTGGATATGATGTAACCCCCGTATTCTATTGCAGAATACGGGGTGAAACAGATATCACTATCGCGAGACAGCAATATCAAGCCGCAAGCCAATCAGAAACCCGATTGTCCCTGAAACTCATATCAATCCGCGATACTCATTCCTGTCGATCCATAGTCTGCACGCAAGAGTTATTACATAATCTTGTCAAGGCCGAAGACGTATGTGTCAATTTCCATCATCCTGCGGACCGCGAGCAGCACGCCGGGCATAAACGCTTCGCGAGAAGTCGTGTCATGCCTGATAGTGAGGAATTGTCCCTGTGCGCCAAACAGGATTTCCTGAGAAGCGATGAATCCCGGCAGCCGCACGCTGTGGACCTGGATGTCACCGACTCTTCCGCCGCGTACGCCGTCTACCTTGAACACCTTGGTCGGATCGGGTATTTCCGGCTGGCCGTCGCGCGCCTGCCTGAGCATTTCAGCCGTCGCCAGCGCCGTGCCGGAGGGGGCGTCGAGCTTTTTGTCGTGGTGAAGCTCTATGACTTCAGCGTGGGGGATATACTCGATTGCCTTCGTGGCGAACTGCATCATCAGCACCGCTCCGATCGCGAAATTGGGAGCCACGAGCACCCCGAGTTTTTTTTCTGCGGCGAGAGCGGCGACTCTGCCGAGGGTTTCGTCCGTCAGTCCGGTCGTGCCGGCGACGATGCGCTTGCCGGCGTCCAGCATGGCTGCCGCCCGTTCTTCAAATCCGGCGGCTATCGTAAAATCGACAACGATATCAGCTTCAGTGGCGAGGACTTCGTCGAGTCTGTCGCAAATAATGATGCCGAGTGCGGGTATGCCTGCCAGCGTGCCGGCGTCGACGCCCGCGCCATAAGAATCAAATGCCGCTACGACCTTCATGTCTTCCTGGGAAGATACGGCCTTTACGACTTCGCGGCCCATGCGTCCATTTGCGCCTGATACTATTACCTTGATCATCTGTTCTGTCCTTTCGGGTTTTCGTTTTTGGCGAAGCCTGCAAATCCGCCCTGCTTCTTGAAGTCAGGAAACAACGGGAAAGGCTGAGCCTTCCCCGTCGTATTTTCGTTGGTCCACTGATCCCATCACTTGATCCTGAATGAATCATTCCTCCGGTTTTTCAGCAGCCTTGCGTTCGGTGTTTTCGCGCCAGAACACCATCTTGTTGATAGCATTGATATATGCCTTGGCGCTGGCTTCCACGATGTCGAGTTCGGCGCCGTGGCCGGTGTAGCTCTTCTTGTTTTCATCATCCAGGATATGGATGGTGACTTCACCGAGCGCGTCGATGCCATCGGTGACCGACTTTACCGAGTAGTTGACGAGAGTCGGGCTTTCGCCGGTAATCTGGCGGATACACTTGTAGACCGCGTCGACCGGACCGACTCCGATTGCCGAGTCTTCGACTACTTCCTCATCGCGGTACATCTGGATCATGGATGTGGATTTGACCCTGCCGCCGCACATCACATTGACAGTTTCGATGCGGTATTTTTCTGGAAATTCGAGGCGTTCGTCTTCTACGATCGAGAGGATGTCTTCGTCGCTGACGACTTTTTTCTTGTCGCAGAGCTCCTTGAATTTCGCGAAGGCCTTGTTGACCTGAGTCGCGCTGAGTTCGAACCCGAATTCGGTGAGTTTTTCGATGAAGGCATGGCGGCCGGAATGCTTGCCGAGGACGAGTTCGCTTTTGGCGAGACCTATAGCTTCGGCGTCCATGATTTCGTATGTGCGTTTGTCCTTGAGCACGCCATCCTGATGGATGCCTGCCTCGTGGGCGAATGCGTTGCGGCCGACGATAGCCTTGTTGGGCTGCACATCGATGCCCGTGATACGGCTGACGAGACGGCTCGAGCGGTGGATTTCCTGAGAGACCGCCTCGCTGCGGAGGCCGAGATATTCGCCGCGCGTGTGGATGGCCATGATGAGTTCTTCGATAGCAGCGTTGCCGGCGCGTTCGCCGAGGCCGTTGATGGCGCATTCGACCTGAGTGGCGCCGTTGACGAGCGCCGCGATGGAATTGGAGACGGCGAGGCCGAGATCGTTGTGGCAGTGGACGCTGAAGACCGCTTTCGACGAATTGGGTACGGCAGCGATGATACGGGCGATGTTGGCGCCGTATTCGTGCGGGATGGCATAGCCGACCGTGTCGGGGATGTTGATCGTAGTGGCGCCGGCGTCGATGACTTTTTCGATGATCTCACAGAGGAAATCGAATTCCGAGCGTGTCGCGTCTTCGGCCGAAAACTCGACATCGGCGGTGTAACACTTTGCGTGTGAAACAGCCTTGATAGCCATTTCGACTACCTGCTGGGGAGTCTTCTGGAGTTTCTTTTCCATGTGGATCGGCGAAGTGGCGATGAATGTGTGGATGCGGCCTTTCTGGGCGAATTTGAGAGCGTCCCACGCGCGGTCGATGTCGCCGATGCTGGCCCGGCACAAACCGGCGATGGCCGGACCGTGTACGTTTTGCGAAATGAGTTTTACAGCTTCGAAATCGCCGGGGGATGAGTAGGGGAAGCCGGCTTCGATGATGTCGACCCTGAGGCGGGCGAGCTGCTGCGCTATCTGCAATTTTTCGCTCACCGTCATGGTTGCTCCGGGCGACTGCTCGCCGTCGCGGAGAGTGGTATCGAAAAAGATGACCCGTCTTCTGCTGTCCTGTGTTTTGTCTGCGCTCATGGCAGTTGCTCCTTATGTCGATGTTATTTGTCTTATGCAGGTGACGGCGCCGAGTCCGTCATGTGTGATCCGTGGCTGCCTGCATGGCTTGCCGACGGGTATCCATAAAAGTTTACAATAAAGTTTGCGGAGAGTCATCCGCGCGGGCGATGCATTCGCCCGGAAAAATCAAGTGAAACCGCTGGCATGCGGCCTGCTGACGAAAAAGGCCGGCGTATCGTCTCTGATGCGCCGGCCCGGGTTTCGTCTGTTGTTTTGTGCCCGTCAGGTGTTTTGAGCTCCCCGGACAAGAACAACCTTGCCTGTGCGCACGGTTTCGATTATGCCGTAGCGTCGTAGCAGGTTTTCAAGTGCGGTTAGTTTGTCGGGCTGGCCTGTCGCCTCCACGACGAGACTGGTTTCGGCAACGTCGATGACATTCGCGCGGAATGTATCGGCGATGGCGAGTATCTCGTGGCGGTCGCCGGCTTTTGCGGAAACCTTGATGAGGACGAGTTCGCGGTCTACCGTATCGGTATGCGTGATATCGGAAACCTTGATGACCTCGATGAGTTTGTGGAGCTGTTTGGTGACCTGTTCGATCACGGCGTCGTTGCCAGTGACAACGATGGTAATGCGCGAGAGCATCGGGTCCTGGGTGGCGCCGACCGATACGCTTTCGATATTGTAACCTCTGCGGGCGAAAAGCGCGGCGACCCTGACGAGGACGCCTGGGTGATTTTCGACAAGTATCGAGATCGAGTGTTTATGTCTGTGAGTTGTGCCGTTAGCCATTTTGATAACCTGTAAGTTTTCTCCGCGAAGTGCGGGCAATGATGTGGAGTATCAGCATTCTTCGATCATCTCGTTGAGAGCCGCGCCTTTTGGCACCATGGGGGCGACATTGGCGTCGGGGACGACCTGGATGTCGAGTACGGTTACGCGTCCGTTCGAGATCATCTCGCGTAGTGCCGGTTCGAGGTCATTTTTGTCGGTGACTGTGATGCCGACTGCCCCGAATGCCTCCGCGATCGCAGCGATGGAGGGATTGCCTCTGAGGTCGGAGGCGCTGTATCGCTGATTGTAGAAGAGTTGCTGCCATTGCCTGACCATCCCGAGGCAGCCGTTGTTGAGCACGACCACTTTGATGGGGATGTCACATTCGACTGCGGTGGCGAGTTCCTGTACGTTCATGAAGAAACTGCCGTCGCCGGAGATGTCGATAACGAGTTCGCCGGGACAGCCAACCTGCGCGCCGATGGCGGCGGGAAGACCGTAGCCCATAGTGCCGAGACCGCCAGAGGAAATGAAATGGCGGGGTTTTTTCGTCTTGCAGTACTGTGCGGCCCACATCTGGTGTTGGCCGACTTCGGTGACGATGATCGCGTCGCCTGCGAGGTCCATCAGTTTTTCGATCACGTGCTGCGGCATAATGGCATCGTCACGGTCTTCGTATGTGAGAGGGTGTTCCTCACGCCATTCACGTACCTGAGTGAGCCATGTGCCGGATGATACCTGAGGGAGACTGTCAGCCTGTTGCGCCTCGGTTTCCGGCAATTCCCTGAGGAGTGCCTTGATGCAGTTTTTCGCGTCGCCCACGACAGGTACCGTGATGGCGACGTTCTTGCCGATCTCGGCGGGATCAATATCCATGTGGATGAGCGTAGCTCCGGGAGCGAACGAGTCAAGCCGGCCGGTGACGCGGTCATCGAATCGCGCTCCGATTGCGAGTATCACGTCAGCATTGGTAATCGCCGTGTTGGCCGCCCATGTGCCGTGCATGCCGAGCATGCCGAGTGAGAGGGCGTGATCTTCTGGGAATCCGCCTTTGCCCATGAGAGTGTTGACAACGGGGCACTGGAGTTTTTCGGCGAGTTCCACGAGATATTTTGCGCAGTTTGCGGCAATGATGCCGCCGCCGATATAGAGGATCGGGCGCTCAGCCTGGAGGAGTAACGCCGCCGCGTTGCGGATCTGTTTTGTGTTGGGTAAAAAGTTGGGTTTGTAGCCCCTGAGAGATACTTCGCCCGACATATCGTACTCGATATCGGCGAGACCGACATCGA
>CAZQSL010000085.1:0-16345 GCA_964595945.1 uncultured bacterium | reverse complement strand
GGGGCTCGCATGCATCATCATTCAGGAAGCTTTCGACTCCGCTGGCCTGCAACAGCCGGAGATTGCTGAAAAGGGACGCGCCTGCGAATCTTATGGCGCCGAAGTCATGCGCCTCTCAGTGGGTCCCGAACTATTCTACCTTTTCCTCCGCACACTCGAAGACACCGGCTTTTTTAATGCTTCTCTTTACACCCCGTTTTCCATTGCCGGCATCGAGTCTCTCGGCTGGGAAATCGCAGACCATTTTCTTAAAACCGAATGGCGCGAACCTGATGTGATCGTGGCTTCTCACGCAGGTGGCGGCAACGTCACCGGTACTGCGCGTGGCATCATCAAGGCTGGCTGCCGTACCACAAAAATCATCGGCGCTTCTGTCGATCTCTCCGGCCTGCACATGGCTTCCGACAAGGATTTCAACCGCAAATCATTCACCACCGCGCATACTGGTTTCGGCGTTCCGTTTGCCACATGGCCCGACCGCTCGGACGTGCCGCGCAACGCTGCGCGCTCGCTCCGCTACATGGATCGCTTTGTCACCGTAACTCAGGGCGAAGTCTTTTTCGCGACTGAAATGCTCGCCCAACTCGAAGGTATGGAGCGCGGTCCTGCAGGCAATACCGCTCTTGCCGCCGCTTTTGTCATTGCGCAGGAACTCGATGACAACCAGATCATTGTCGTGCAGGAAACTGAGTATACCGGCGCCGGCAAACACCCGCTCGCGCAGCTCGGCCTCGCGAATAAAATGGGAGTCGAGATTGCGGTCGGTGATCCCTCTGACAATCAGCCCGGCAGAAAAATTGTCATACCGGACTCGGCTGACAAGCTTTCGATCAAGGATTACGCGCTCGATGACCTTCGCCGGTCTTATATCCGAAATGCCGTCAAGGCTTTGCCTGATGGGGCGGATGTTGCCGATATCGATATCGCTTTTCTCGCCGAAGATACCAAGTCAAATGTGGATTTTGTCACTCGGACTATTGCCGCGCTGAAGGCGTAGCTTTTATTCACACAAGATATTGATGTTATTTGCCAATGATCCGCTGGCATTTCCGCAACTGAGGCCTTTCTTTTTCAACATCCAATCACCCGGAGGCGCAACTATGAAACTCGAACGTCCAGACGATTACCAGACACGCCGCGCGCACCTCGCCGGACTCACGGACGACGAACTCAAGGCGCGATTCTGGTCGCTCGCCGATCAGATCACCGATCCTTTGATCGATCTCGCCCGCACTCATACAACACCATCGATCGAGCGTTCCATCGCCATGCGCATGGGCTTCACCAGTCTCGAAGCGCAGGCTCTTATTTCCGGCCTGACCGAACACGGCATACTTGGACACGGCGTTGGCCGTGCGGTCATCAATGTCATGCAGTCGCGTAATGTCGACACACGGGAAGCTGGCCGTATGCTCATCAATGGTGAATGCTGGGACATCGCGAAGGGAGGCGCCGCCTGATGAAACTCGACAAAAACACGAAACTTGACCTCAACGAAATTCTCGATAGTCTCGAATCTTACCGCCCTCGCCGCAAAGGCTGGTCGTGGCGCGAACGCCTCGCTCCCAACACGCTCGTCGGCAAGCTCGCTTTCAGCGAATGTTCGCGCGACCTCGCGCAATCTATCCCGCTTCCCGCTGCTAAATACTTTGACAACATCGATCCACAGCCTGACTGCGTTGTCACCACAGAAATCGCATCCGGCCGTTTCGAAGACGATATACGCCGCATGCGCATGGCTGCATGGCACGGCGCGGACCACATCATGGTAATCCGCACTGCCGGCCAAAGCCATTTCGACGGCCTCATCGAAGGTACTCCCGAAGGCACCGGCGGCGTCCCCATCACACGTAAGCAGATCCGCGCCACTCGTAAAGCACTCGACGCTATCGAGGACGAGGTCGGCCGCCCCATCAATTTTCATTCTTATGTATCTGGCATGGCGGGCCCGGAAATGGCTGTCCTTTTCAACGAGGAAGGTATCAGCGGCGCGCATCAGGATCCGCAGTACAATGTGCTTTACCGCAACATAAACATGGTGCGCTCATTCGTCGACGCAGCCGAGGCGAAACACGTCATGGCTGATGGCGGAATCCTTCAGATCGACGGCGCGCACAACGCTAACGCAACAGCCCGCGAAGCATGGAAAGTCATGCCCGAGCTCCTCGTGCAGCACGCCATCAACAGCATATTCAGCCGCAAGGCTGGCATGACACCAGATCACATCTCGCTATCTACCGTACCGCCTACCGCTCCGCCTGCACCTAAAGTTTTTCTCGATCTTCCCTACGCCGTCGCTCTTCGTGATCTCTTTTCCGATTATAAAATGCGCGCGCAGATGAATACCCGATACATGGAATCGGACCTCGACGAAACCACTGTCACTCATGTGCTCGACACTCTCATATCTCGTCTCACTTCCGCCGACATCCAGTCGACCATCACTCCCGATGAAGGCCGCAATGTCCCGTGGCACTACAATTCCATCCGCGGCGTTAGCGCAGCAAAACAGACGCTCGCCGGACTCGACGGCCTGCGCGAAATGGTCAAAATTGATCGCGACGGCATCCTCGGTGAAAAAGTCCGCGAGATCAAGGAACGCGCAATCCTCTTCCTCGAAGAAATCCTCGAAACCGGCTATTTCAATGCAGTCGAAGCCGGCCATTTCGTCGATTCCGGGCTCTATCCCGAACGTAGCGGCGACGGCATCGCACGTTCGCTCAAGGGCGGTGTCGGCTATGGTAGTGTCGTGCGGCGCGAATCAGATTACATCGCTCCCGTTTGCGCTCACTTCGGCAACAATGCTCACCATGATAGCGATAAAGCTTGCGACATCATTGGCGGCTGCACCATCTGCAATCCTGATCTTGTCCCTTTCATAGACGAACTCGACCCCGATGACAGCGCCGCCGCGCGCATCACAGCCACTTCCGAAAAAACAAAAAACGGCTCGCTCATAATTCCTGAAGTCGAATGGTCGGGAGATGGCGTGGTCGTGCTCAATCTGATGTTTCCCGAAGAGGAACGCGTCGCGAAAGCCGCCGCCATTAAAATGGCCGCACAGATGGGACTTCTCGATCCTCAGGTCATCCACACCCGCAAAATGCACCCCACCGAAGGTACCTATGTCGAAGTTCGCGGCGTCTATCCTCACGCCATCAAGCGCGACGAACTCGTCATCGAGGAAGAAATCAAACTGCTCACCGCCGAAGAGATCGAAGATTATGTACGCTCGAACGGACTCAAGGCAGTCGCGGCCACTGTCGGCAACGACGAGCACTCTTGCGGACTGCGCGAAATCATGGACATCAAACACGGCGGCATCGAAAAATACGGCTTCGCCTGCACATATCTCGGGACGTCCGTACCCATCGAAAAAGTGCTCGACGCAGCGGTCGAAACCGGCTCGCAGGTCATTCTCATCAGCACGATCATCACCCACAATGACATACACCGCATCAACATGAAAAAACTCAACAGCCTCGCGCTCGAAAAGGGACTCCGCGACACGCGGCTCCTCATCGGCGGTGGCACTCAGGTCACAAATGATATCGCTGTCGAATGCGGTCTCGACGCAGGCTTCGGACGAGGTACGAAAGGTATCAATGTTGCAAGCTTCGTCGTCAAGACACTCCGCGACGAGCGCGCGTCCTGATCGCTATTGACCACCATTTTTTGCGGGATGAAATCTCATCGCCCTCCTGGAAGGCAAGTTTTGATCGACATACTCGTTGGTGAAACAGGCAGTACACTCACTAAAGTCCACGCGTTCGGCGACATGGACTCGGTACCGCGCTTGCTCGGACAGGGATTCTACCCTACCACCGTCGACGATGGCGATGTGTTCATCGGTCTCGAACGCGCACTCGATGACCTCACGCTTTCGCTCGGACACAACCCTGAAGCATCTCTGACCTTCGCAAATTCATCTGCCGCCGGGGGACTCAAAATGACCGCTCACGGCCTCACTTATGACATGACGCTCCGCGCCGCGCGCGAAGCCTGTCTCGGGGCCGGAGCAGTGCTTCGTCACGTCACTGCCGGCGCCATCCGTGAACGCGATCTGAAAGCCGTCGATGCCGTTTGCCCCAATCTCATAATGCTCGCGGGCGGTGTCGACTATGGCGAATCCAACGCTGTCATCGACAACGCTCACGCACTCACGCGAATCCAGTCGCGACCACCCGTTGTCTATGCCGGCAACAGGGCACTCGCATCCGAAATTTCCGACATCCTCAGCAACGCTGGATTCGAAGCGTTCGTCACGGAGAACGTATATCCCCGCGTCGACGAACTCAACCTCGAACCTGTCCGGCAAATCGTTCGCGAGATTTTCAGCCGACACATCATCACCGCGCCCGGCATGGAAAAAGTGCGCGAATGGGCAGGCGGCGACATAATACCTACTCCCGGCGCTGTGCTCGTCGCTGCCGAACTCCTCGCTGAAGCACTCGGCGACATCGTTGTCATTGACATCGGCGGCGCCACGACCGATATACATTCAGTGACTGACCCCACTCCTGAAATCGCCAGTATAATGACCGAACCTGTCCCGCGGGCGCGACGCACAGTCGAGGGCGACCTCGGCGTTTTCCGCAACGCTGCGAACGTGCTCGAACTCATCGGCGACCCCACACTCGCGCCGCCACTCTCGCCCGTCCCGACCGACGCAGGTGCAATTGCGCTCTACCATAGGCTCGCACACAGGGCTGCCGAAACCGCAATGGAACGCCATGCTGGCGAAGTCCGCCAGATTTACACTGCCACCGGCCCGCGCCGCATCGCTCAGGGTACCGACCTTACCGGCGTCAAATGGATCATCGGCACTGGCGGTCCACTCTCAAAACTTCCCGATGCAAAGACCATCCTTTCGTCGCTCTGCCGCCCACACGGCGGTGCCCGGCTCCTGCCCGGTCCCGGCACTCGCACCGCGCCAGACAGATATTACGTCCTGTCCGCTTGCGGCACATTCGGTGCCAAGTTTCCTGACGCAGCCCGCGCTGCCGCTCTCATGTCGCTCGATGTATGATATGAATAAATTGATTTCGACGACAGAAAAGGCTGATAACAAATGTCTCACAATCAGTACCCGGCAATAGAAATTGACCTCGACAAGATCGAACGCAACGCCGCGGCCGTCACCACGCAATGCAATGCCCACGGCATTGAAGTAGTCGGCGTTACAAAAGTGACTTGTGGCATGCCGCATGTGGCGCGCGCCATGCTTCGTGGCGGCGTGACCATCATCGGCGAATCCCGGTTTGAAAATGTCATCCGGCTGCGCGAATCAGGTGTAACAGCTCCAGTCATGCTCCTTCGTATTCCACCCGTCAGCCGCGTTGCCGATGTCGTCGAACTCGTCGATGTCAGCCTCAATTCGGAAATCAAAGTGCTGCGCGCGCTCAGCGAAGCCGCCGAACTCCGGGGCCGCGTCCACGACGTCATTATCATGGTCGACCTCGGTGATCTGCGCGAAGGCCTCTGGCCTGAAGACCTCCCGTCGTTTGCTGAAAAAGCACTCAAGTTCGACGGCATCCGCATCAGTGGTATCGGCACCAACCTCTCATGTTATGGCGGAGTGGTACCGACCGTCGAAAACATGTCGAAACTTGTCGAAGTCGCCGAAGTGCTCGAAGACCGCTTCGGCATTCGCATCGAAACAATCTCCGGCGGCAATTCGAGCGCTCTGCCACTTGTCCATTCCGGTGCAATGCCCTCTCGCATCAACCAGTTGCGTATTGGAGAATGTATCGCTCTTGGCCGCGAGACGGTTAACGCCACGCCCTGGCTTGGCACTACTCAGGATGCATTCACAATCCGTGCCGAAATCATCGAACTCAAGAAGAAACCGTCAGTGCCGATCGGGAGCGTATCGCGTGACGCGTTCGGTAATTATCCAACCTTCAGCGACAAAGGTATCCGCCTGCGCGCTATCCTGAATACTGGCCGGGAAGATGTCCTCATCGATGGACTTACACCTGTCGACACCGGCATTGAAATTCTCGGAGCGAGCTCCGATCACATAATAATCGACGTGACGGACAGCCATGACAATTACAGCATCGGCGATGAAATTGCATTCCTCCCCAACTATGGCGCACTACTTTCAGCCATGACCTCCGCATACGTAGCCAAGAGGCCAAAAAGCAACGCCAGACGACCCGCTGAAATCACTACTGTCACCGCGTTAGGTCACGACATCGACCTGTTGCACGCGAGTCTCAATCTGAAATCGAACATAGCCGACACGGGTTTCACACTCACCACCAGCAATCTGCCCGCAACACCGCCCGAACCAGTGTCCCCGGCCCAATCCTTCTCGTTTTCCCACAAGGTTTCATTCGAAATCGAAAACGCTTGCGAATTGACGATCCCCGTAGTGTTCGGTGATGACGGGTGCTATAGCCTCGCATGCTACATGGCGTTGCGGCGTCGGCTGCCTGATTTTGGACTCATTATTTTCGACGCGCACGCCAATCTTTTCACACCTGCGAGTGCCATCGAAAAACGTCCGGGGCGCATGTGTATGGCTGCCGCGCTCGGACACGGCATCGAGGGGCTCGATATCCCTTTGCCGATTGTCAACCCTGAAAATACCGTCCTGATTGGAGTTCGCGATATTTCTCCCGAAGAGGAATCGTTGCTGGCCCGCAACAGCATTACTGTTTATACCATGGCTGATATCGACTCCATGGGCATGAAGGCAATCATGGAACATGCGGTGCGTAAGGCCTCGACGGGCGCCTCAGGCGTGCATGTGACTTTTGATGTCGATGTCATGGACCCTACGGAAGTACCCGAACTCGAAATGCCCGTGCGCGGCGGTATCACTTATCGCGAAGCACGACTCTGCCTCGAAATGATCGCACGCACGCGCACCCTGCGTTCTGTTGACATCGAGCAGAATTCAATTACAGTGTTCTCTATAGAAATCGTCCAGTTGCTACTCGGCAAACAGACCATCAGAAGGACACAAATATGACAGCACCAGTTGATAACAATGACGAACTCATCCAGAGCCTCGTCCATCTCGGATTTTCCATATATGGCGCAAAGATATACATAGCTCTCGTCAAGGAGAGTCCCGCTACGGCATACCGTATCTCACGCATCTCGGGGGTGCCTCACGCAAAGGTGTATGAAAACGTTCGCCGTCTCACCGACGAAGGTTTCGTGCAGGTCGTCGGGACGGACCCTGAAATGTATGCACCGCTGCCTCCCAGCCAACTCGTTTCGCACATGAGGGCGCGCTATGACAAAACCATATCTTGCACTGAAAAAGGACTCGCTTCTCTCCCGGCAAATATCGAAATCGAACCCGTCTATACCATACATGACCCCGCTGCCGCGATCCTCCGCGCTCTTGAAATTATCGAAGGCGCAAAGGAAAAGCTCTTCGTCGGTCTATGGGACAGCGAACTCGAAATACTCGAACCCGCACTCCGGGCAGCCAACAACCGCGGCGTATGGACTGCTGCCCTCATATATGGCAGTCGCGAGCTCGACTTCGGCATCTGGTTTCACCATTCCACTCACGGTCTCGAAAAAATGCACGAAGTCTCTGGGCGCAATCTCGATATCGTTACAGATACGACCGTCGCTCTTGCCGGCTCTCTTGGCGCTGCCGAACCCTGCCGCATCGTGTGGACATACAACATGGGCCTCGTCCGCGAACTCGAATCACTCTTCGCTCACGACCTCTATATCGCCGAAATTGAAAGTGTCCTCGGCCACGAATTCATCCGTGAACATTTCGGTGACAATCTCCGCAATCTTCGTAAAAAATATCTTCAGCTCGATGATTGACTACTGTCCTACAAGTCTCGGCTGATTATTCTGGAAACACATAGTTAAATTGTTCTATACAATACAACACATGAAACAACAGCTTCTATCGCTGTATCATCGTCACTATGGAGACCCAGTAATGAGAGCCTTCGTAAAAGCTATCGTATTCACGCTCGTACTGCTCGGCATACCTGCCGCAGTCCATTGCGTACCAGCACAGTCATCACTCAATCCATGGGCGCAAATTATCGTACACAGAAACGAAAAAGACGGTACTGTCGAACTCGAACTCACCACCTTCGGAAAACCGGGCGGGGACACGTTCATCAAGACATCAGTCGACAAAGGCATAGACATCTGGGATAAATTCGATGTGTGGTACGAAGACCTTTTTTCTCTCACATACGTCTCCCCAGACTATAAAAGACTATGGAAACAGACACGCCAGCGGGGCGCATCACTTGGCAAGGCATTTATCAGTGACAAAATGCTCGCTGCTCTCCAGGGCTGCAAATTGCTCGTCGTCGTCGACGAAGAAAAGCCTTTTCCCGCTGACACATTCAGATTTGCCGACAAATGGCTTTTCGAAATAGTACCGATTGTCCATTCGTTCACGTCCGGCCCCAAGGATGTATCTGACTCACACAAATACAGGAAAGTACTTGTGCTCGACTGTCAGGGACCTAAGGATCGCGAAGGCAAGGAAGCACCAGGAGTCAGTAAAAATCTCGAATCCACCCCCGGCGCAACCCATTCTTTCGCGTTCGGACTCAATCCGCAGGATGCAATTAGAAATCTCAAAACATCTGATGCTGATATTCTTCACCTTGCCACTCACGCTCACCCTGACAAATTTTTCCCAGGTCGTGAAAATGAGCCCATCAGGGCTACTGAACTTCAAAAGATGAAACTCCCATTCCGCACTGTGCTCTCTACAGGATGCAACACCGGCAATCCTGTATTCGCGCGCGGGATGATACATGACAATACGCGTTTCTTCATCGCATCCATGTACGTCACTTCCGGAAAGGACGGCATTGTATTCGCCGATGATTTCTACCGCGCTGTCTTTTCGGGTAAAACGCCTTTCGATGCTTTCTATACTGTCAAGAGCAATATCACCGGCAACAAATCGACTTATCCAGACATCCTCAGATTTGCCTTTTTCGTCAACTGACTGTCTGTACTGCCCGATTGGAAACTATCATTTTTCGACAATTCCGCAACAAAAACATTTTTAGCCTGTCTATTGTTAATCGTGATATAATTAGGTGCAATCATCGGGCATGAACACATATACGAGTGACTCCGATTGCAAAATACGCCAGTTGGCAGCATGCAGCTACGAGGACGCCATGTACATCGACACAAGACTTTCAGGCACTGCTTTCATCATCGAACTCGACGGCGAGCTCAACTATAGTTCATATCTGGAATTCGACAAACATATTGCGCGGGCAGTCGGCGAAAAAGCTGGCCGCGTCGTAATTAACATGGAAAAACTGACACACATCGACAGCATGGGGCTTGGCGCTCTTACGCGCGCGTGGAAATCCACCGATCACATCGGGGCAACTCTCGTACTCACCGGAGTGCAGCCCAATGTGCTCAAGATGATCAAGCTGATCAATATCGACAGCCGCATGAAAATCGTCGACTCGCTCGCCAAAGCAATCGAATGAATTACTCATCTGGTATTTCTTCCATGAGATATGCTACGACGTGAATGCCGGAAACCCGATTGTTTTTCATTATTCCTCAATACGGCAAATTAGGAAATAGAGGTTGACGCGTTTGGCAGTCGCGATAAGGGCAAACTGCAGTGTTGCCGGAGCATTGTTTTGTTCGTGTGTACCGAATACCGCTCACTGCAAGAATGCTACTTTCGCCTTGTGGTTTATCCCTTCTTGCGACTGCTACCCCGAATTCTATTGCTGAATTGGGATAATACAAATTTCGATTAACAATTGTCCTTCCACTATGTTATCTTATATGTGGCTGACACCAATGCTGCACGGCAGCGACTCTGTCCGATCTGGAGGAACGATGAATCCGACCGAGTATTCCCTTCAAGCGCTTTCCCACCTTCGCAACACCGCCAATTTCGAATGGTACATTATCCCCATACTCGCACTCGTAGTTTATGTCTATTCCGTTGAAATCGAACGCAGGAATTGGGACGTCGTATTTGCCGGCCTCGCATTCTGGGGCATGGACTGGTTCAACGAAATCTGGAACGCTCTCGTGTTTCACTTTACCAACTACGCGCCCGTGTGGGGCGCACCTGGCAAGACTGCGTTTCTCTTACTCATCGGCCTCAACATCGAAATCTGCTTCATGTTCTCGATAGCCGGCATTGCAATGTCGAAGACTCTGCCTGCCGACCGCAGCCTGAAAGTGCTCGGCATCCCCAACCGGCTGTTTATCGCCGCTGCGGGATCGGTCTTCTGCGTAGCTGTCGAAATGTGGCTCAACGCTGCCAACGCGCTTACTTGGGAGTACAAGTGGTGGAGTATCGCCAACCCGTGGCTCGTGTTCATAATCGGCTATATGCCGTTTTACGTTGTGTCGTTTTGGGTGCATGACATGAAGACCATCCGGCAGAAGGTCATCACGGTCGGCGCCATTTATGGATTCAACATAGTCTGTCTCGTTGTTTTTGCCGGCATCCTGAAGTGGATTTGAAGATATGGGAGCCGTTTGCTGTGATGACAGGTTTGGTGTGTGTCATGTCCTGGCGATGGCATCCCGGAGTGCGACGCAGGTGGCTTCCGATTCTTCTGGAGAAAGTGTGACCTTGTGTTCGAGGGGGAGAGTCAGTCCGTCACCGGGATGGCGTGGGAGCAGATGAAAGTGGAAGTGCTGGACTGACTGGCCAGCTGTGGCCCCGCAGTTGTTGACCACGTTGAGTGCGCTGGTGCCGAGAGCACACTCGAATCCGGCGGCGGCTTTGCGGACGAGCATGGCGGCGGCGGCGAGTTCGGTAGGAGTGATATCGTGGAGACTTTCACGATGTTCTCTGGTGAGAACGAGGGTGTGTCCTTTTGCCGCAGGGAAAGCGTCGAGGATGGCGATGCAGTGGTCGTTTTCGGCGATTATTCTGGCGGGGATCGCACCGCTGATTATCTTGCAGAAGATGCAGTCGTCTTTGGATGGCATTGAGACCTCCGGATTTTTCGTTTGACAAACCTTATTGGCGGCTCGTCTGTCTGATATGATTATATTGTGTGGGCATGTAAGTTTTAAAGAGACTGGCATATTATCAAGGCAGGTGCCGGAATCTTATGGAGGCTTATTGTGAAACGACTGATCATGTGCGCGACCCTTATGTGCATAGTTGCCGTATCTTTCATGCAGGTGCAGGCGGAGCCCTATGGCGTATACGGTTTTTATCTTGCCAAGCGGCTCCCGATCGGGACGCTGGAGCCATTTGTGGAGCCAGTCGGGGACGATGTTTTTTCGGCTGAAAGGCTTGGGCTCGAACAGGCTTCGACCAGTCTGTTTGCGGTGTCGCTCGAAACACTCACGGGTGAAATCATCGGTGTGATTCCCGAGAGTGACATTTCGGCGGGCAGGCGCGCTGCGGCATTCAGATATTATTCCGAGTCGCCGCTCGCTCCTGACATGTTTGACAAAAGCGTGCTGAGCCGGGCGACTGATTCGACCAGTGTCGACTACTACATCATCGGTGGCATCACCGACATAACTATCAAGGGGGCCGGCAAGTCTTACCCCGACATCGACGTGTCGGTCAAGGCCGCGCTTGCGGTCTATGATACGCACACTGGCGAGTATGCTTTTGTCAAAAACTACGAGCGCACATCAAAAGACCTTGTTGAGTTTCCGCGTTATCGCAAGCTGCTCAAGGCGGCATCCGGACTGTCCGGCAGTGACAGGTCATTCGCACGTTCGGAGCCAGGCCGCGTGATACTCGGTATTTTCAATGACTTTGCCAATGATTTCACCTCGGAGGCGGTCAGCGCGGTACTGACCGGAAAAGCCGCGAGTGTCGAGGAGGCAGAAAAACAGTCCACGCGCCGCACCGACATACCGGAAGTCATTGTCGAATGCGCAGACATAGGGCAGGCGTTGATTGCTGCTGCCGCAGATTCCGATGCCGCTCTGTATTCATTTATCTGTGACGACGAGGAAACAGCTTTTCCTTTTCCCGCGAAATCTTCCGGAATGCTTTCGGAGACGGTCAGTGATATCACTTCGCTTACGGCGGCAGATTTCGACGATGACGGAGTCGATGAGCTTGTCGTCGCTTTCGGCGCGGTATCTGGCACGATGAGTGTTTTCAAGACAGGGCAGTATTTGCCTGTCTCGGCGCAACCCGAAGCGACGATTGCCTTCAACAATGCCGTTTCGGCGGTCGCTGCGGGTGATTTCGACGGGGATGGCGCGCGCGAACTTGCCATAGCACATGGCTCCGATGTGTCCGTGTATGACACGCACAACGGAAAAATAGTCACCAGGGAGCCATTGTTCACATATTCCGGGCTGATGGATTCCAACGATATATCGCTTGCCTCGGGCGATTTCGACGGAAATGGCGTCGACGATCTCGCGATTGCCGCCCATGATTCGGACCAGGGTATTGTTATCATGGCAATGCCTTCGTACAAAAATGACCTGCGCCGTCCGGTCAAGATCGGCCAACTCATGAGTGGAGCGGTGAAGAATAATTCGTCGGGTTACAGTATTGCCGCCGCTGATTTCGATCTGGACGCGAGCGACGAGCTCGTGATAATGCCGTCTGTTAATCCCTCGCAGATCATTGTCGCCGGGGTTTTCGACAAGGTGATAGAGATAGAAGACCCGTTCGCGACCGTGGCGATACCGGATGGCCTTGCCGGGATAATGGCTGTTTTCACTCATGATATTGATGGTGACAGGGCCGATGAAATCATCATTACGTCAGGCGGAAATCCGGGGCAGTTGTGGGTGCGTAAGTATTCACGCAGAAAATTCGCCCCTGTCAGCAAGAGTACGGAACCGCTTTCTATTGACACGGCAGGTACGCACGATGTTATCATTACCGGCGGTGTGTTCAAATAAACCGGGGAGTGCATCACGATATGAGTAATCTTGTCAAATACGCTGGAGCAAAAGGCCATGTGCCGGTGGTGAAATGCGGAGACGGCGGCCTGAAATATGTCGATTTTGATCTGCTGCTGCTCGATGATGGCGGTGAGTATTCCGAAACGAATTGCGAAAGCGAAATCTGTATGGTGATCCTTGGTGGTCATTGTGATGTCGAGGCAGGCGGCTTGCGTTTTGAGAATATCGGGAAGCGGCGCAATGTGTTCGACGGGCCTGCGACGGCAGTTTTCATTCCGCCTGGAGTGCATTTTTCCGTGAAGGCTGTGGCGTCGGATGCTCCGTTTGAGGCGGCACTGCTCAAATCACGCTCGGATGCTAAGGGTGATCCTGTGCTGATCAGTCCTGAAGATGTCAATGTCTTCGAGCGCGGCAGGGACAACTGGACGCGTTATGTGCATGACATCGTCGATGCCCGCGT
The DNA here is from genome assembly GCA_964595945.1 of uncultured bacterium. Classification (GTDB taxonomy): domain Bacteria; phylum UBP15; class UBA6099; order UBA6099; family JAJRTR01; genus CAZQSL01. The sequence goes on along the minus strand of CAZQSL010000085.1, from coordinate 3,033 downwards.
GCCGGCCCGCACGATGCTTGTTGGCGAGACTTTTTCGCCTGCCGGCAACTGGTCGAGTTCGCCTCCGCACCGCCATGACAATGACAATCCGCCGGTCGAAACCGATCACGAGGAAATATATTACTTCCGCAGTGACCCGCCTCAGGGCTGGCAGGCAATCAGGCTCTATACTGACGATCGTTCGCTTGACGAGATATATGCCGTGGAAAACCATGATACGGTAATCATCACCCAGGGCTATCATCCGGTCGCGTCGGCGGCTGGCTACAGGGGCTATTACCTGTGGATACTGGCGGGGCGTGAGCGAAGGATCATTGCTTATGATGACCCGCAGCATGCCTGGCTCAAGGATGCCTGAGAGCGGTTGTAATTGCATTCCAGTGCCATCGTCTCTGCAAGCGTGTTTTTTGCGAACGTAGTAGTTGTCAGAGGGCAAATTATCATATTGTTACCGCTGTATTTATAATGAAATGAGTATGTGTTATTATATCCTTTGATTTACTGCGTGTTTGATCGACGTATTTTCGTATACGCTGTAATACCAGCGGACAAATCCGGGAGGCCCCGCTGCCGGGGGGACGACTGTTTATCATGGATCTTGCCGAACGATATATCCGAAGCCTGCAAGCGTTCAACAGGGCCAAGGCATTTGTGGAAAAGAGCAGAATCGACGAAGCGGAGACTCTTTTCAGGGAAGCGCTCGGGCTGTATCCGAGAGAGTATTTCATGAGTGACGAGCCTGTGGATGCTGTCATCAAGGACTCTTTCGACAGCCTTTTTCTCAACATCAGGGTGCAGCTCGAAATCATCGAGGCGTTGCGGCGTCCGCTTGTGGCAACATTCGACGTCGATGGCTATACGTCTCCCGCATACAATGGCGTGGCAGATCTGATCGAAAAACAGTCTAAAGCAACTGCCCGCCCCGCATATCGTTCGTCAGCTCCTGCGCCTGACGAATCAGTTTTCGACAGGCAGCCGGCCCGTCCGTCGGCGAAAGAGCCGGAAATCATCCTGCCGGTCGAGCATCAGGCAGTATTGGAAATGATCCAGCAGCCGGCTTCAGATGGCGATCTTCTCGATTCGATTGTCGCGGGATTCGAGGACGATACTATCCCTGCCGACTTTCTCGAAATAGAGTCAGCCAAAGATGCCTTTCAGGATAATGCCGCGGTGCCCGAGTCTGCCACCGGCGATGCGCCAGTGGATGTCACTGGCCTTGACGCGGATATGGATGAATTGTTTGGCCTGATTTCTTCACAGCCGGTCGAAGCCGTTGCCGGAGAGGGGCCAGTCGCGTCGATCGAATCACTCGCCGATGAAATCACCGTGCCTTCCGATGCAATCGAAAACGGCGGAAACGATGCCGTTGGCAGCGGCGAAGAACTGCTCCTTGCAGACGCTATCGATGAGTTCGACAAATCTGATGATAACTTTGCCCCGGCGCCGGATACCGGCTCGCACTCAACATCATATATTGACGAAGAAGCAGCTACTGATCTCGAATTGGAAATTTCAGGTGACGAACTTCTGAAAACGATAGTCGCCCCGACACCCGAGGTGTCGGATGATGACATCGAGATACCGCCGGGATTTCTCATTTCATCTGAAGATCAGTTTCAGAATATCATGGACGATGTCCGCTCGCCATCGGTTGACGACAGTACGGAACAGCCATCAGAGACAGGCAGTGACGACGAGTCCCAGCTTGGCATCGACGACATCATCGACGCGGCTCGCGCACAGATGGATGAAGGAATCTCTGTCCCATCATCCAACGATGCGTCACCTGCGATACAATACGGGGAAGGAGCTGACGATATGGAAATCGGGTTTGAAGACGAAATTGAGCGACTCCTTGCAGAACACACATCACCATCGGCGACAGGCGCGCCAGAGGGTGTGCCGGAGACTACTCCTGCGCCACCCGAATCACGGACTGCTCCAGATCACCCGGAGGATTCGCTCGATGACATCCTTGCACAATTCAGCACTCTCGACTCCCCGGCCCCAGCCGCAGAATCGACTCCGGACCCAGCGACACTCCCAGTACCGGCTGACGGGGACTTTTCCGTTGATGACATTCTGGGCAGCCTGCCTGATTCTTCAATCGAATTGCCTGATTCATCGCCAGTCCCCGAACCTTCTCCGGCAGATGACAGGCTTACGTCGATCTACAATGACATCGACGCATCGGAAATCCCCGCCGAGATACCTATCGACAATGATCTTATCGCGCACGCCGAAGCCCTGATCGTTCACGATTCCTCCGGAAATGATCCCGCAGTGGGCACTCCTTCGCAAGTCCAGGAGCCTGCCGACGGGCCACAGTTCGTCCCACTCACCGAAGCGGAACCAACTCACGACGAAGAGTCGAAGTGGCCCGATGACGATGATGATATTCCCGAAGAGTCAACACGAAAACCCAGGAAACAATCAGCTCTTGGCGGGCTGTTGTCATCCATATTCGGTTCGGTCGGTAAAAAGTCTGATAAAAAGGTTGATAAAAAGAACCCCGATGATTTCGTGAAGCCAGCCCCAGCCCCAAAGGTCGAAGCGGCTCCGGCGCCCGAACCCGAAAAAGACATTTTTCAGGACCCATACGCCGAAGCGATCGTGGCGCCTGATCCCGCACCCGTAGCTAACGATGCTCCTCCCGCCACGGTCAAGCCTCAGAAAAAACAGCCCGGCATGCCAAAAGTGTCACCCAAAGTCATGGGTAGCGCGATCGCCGCTTGTGTCGTGATCGGCATCGGCGGCATGATATACAGCAGGCAGACAGTTGCCAGACTGTCACAACCGCTGGTCGCGGCAGAAGCCGCCCTTGCAACCGGCGACACCGCCAATGCGATAAAAGCAGCTGAAGCCATCGCCGCGGGGGCCTCGAAAAATCCGCTATCGGCACCGTTGAAAACTGCGATCATCGCCACGTGGATGGCCGAAAAACGCGAAGGCGGCTACTATGAGGATGCCATTGCTCTCGCCGATGCGGCGCGCGCAGGCAGCATCACTTCCCCACGCATTACGATAGAGATG
>CAZQSL010000084.1:0-16375 GCA_964595945.1 uncultured bacterium | reverse complement strand
AGTTGACTTTCTGGACGCCGCTGCGCGCGTCGCTTGCGGTCGTGACGACAGTGAAGTCGCCCGTGGCTCCGCAACCGGATGCGCCGGATATGTTGCAGTAGTAGAGCTGTGTGCCGGCGCCTGGGTAATATGTGTTGGCGCCGGTTTCGCTGATGGAGGCGATAGAGCATGAGGGAGGGGTGGCGTCGCAGGTGCGGGCGGTGGATGTGGCGGTGGCCAGATTGCCTACTGTGTCGGCGGCTCTCATGGTGATGGTGAGCGAAGCGCCGTCAGTGCAGGCAGGGGTGTTATCGACCGAGCATGACGATACGGCTGCTGTCGCTGATGCCCATGACGTGCCGCCGTCGAGAGTGTATTCGCAATAGCCGATGGCGCCGGAGCATCCATTGTCGGTAATGCCGGTCAGGCTGATGTCGAAGCTGCTGTCGACGTATGTGGCGTTGTAGTCTGTGTCGGACAGTGTGATGGCGTCCGCGATTTCCGGCGGTGTAAGGTCGACCGTGAATGGCCCGAGTATCTCGTCGGAGGAGCCGCCGATGAGGCCTGCTCCCGATGTCAGCTGTCCGCCGTTGAGCGCTCTGGCGATGAAGTACCAGTTGCCGGTCGCCAGTGCGTCGATGGTCATCGACTCGCCGAGTTTTGTGCAGAGGGCGCCGCCGCCCGAGTCGGGGCAGAGGTTGTTGGCGTCGCTCCACGAATTGCCGCCCATGATGTCATTGTGCGTGTACGTGTTGCCGATCTGCCACAAATAGCGGTAATACTGTGTGGCGCCCTCGGAAAAATCGCACGGGGGAGTCGCGCAGCCTGCCGTATTGGCAAATGTGAATGTCGAGGCCGTGCCGCCGTAACATGCCAGCGCAGAGCATGCCCCGCCGTTTTCGCACGATACTTCCGGGTCGATCGGTATGCTCGTCTGATAGCCGGTGGCAAGGTATTTGCCCGCGGTGAGATCACTCATCGAAGCCACTACCTGCGCGACTGAGCCGGACAGCATATTCACGCCGCCGGTCATGGTGCCGCCGCCGCCGTTTGACGAGTCCCACTCGACAAGCGTCGCCATCGCTGCCTGCGGCATCATCATCGCCGCTGCCAGCAGCATTGTCATAATTGCTCTGATTATAATTCTCTTGTGAAGGCCCATGTCAGATGGAAGCCTTTCTCTGTTGTGCCAATAAGAAAACAATGTCTGGCCTGACTTTGCTGATGTGTCCTGCCCCACCGTTTTCATTTATCGATGAAAATCGCCATTCGGCGATAATTCAAGGTGCAATGTCGCGCTACTAACAATATACCCGATATTGTCGCTTTATATCATTTCATTTATCAGGCCTGCCATTTTGCCTGTCCGCAGGCACTTTTCTCCGTTTATACAATTATCCATCATAAACGATTATAACATATCCTGCCGTTTGCGTAACTTTTTTTGTTGATTAACAAAATAATATTTTCCGTCATCCACGGCGACCAATGCTCATTCGCCATATCCGCGTTTTTTTTCGGAAAGGTGTAATATTTCAGCATCTGGTATAATATCATAGCATAACGCGAGGTGATCGTAATGAAAACACACAAAACCCTGCTGGTTATCGCTACCGTCACGCTTTTCGTCACGCTGTCCGTTTTGACAGCCCGCAAATCGGATTCCGCTCCCGCTCCCGTCGAATACCATTTTTTCCTGCCCGTAGTAGACGACATGGCAACATCCGGCATGGTCTCCATGCTCAGAGATGTCGCGACCACACTTTCACAAATCATGTCCGTCAAGATCGTACTCGACCTCCGGCAGTACTCCCGCGCGGAAATGCCCTTCAGCTTTGTCGAAAACGCATTCAAATCCGGGAAATCCCATTTCGGGCTCCTCTATTCGGAAGATTATGTTAAACTGTCAAAAAAGTATAAATCTGCACCCCTCGTCATACCCATCGCCAATCTCACGATGAACAATCAGTCGCATCAAAATCTCTGCGTTTTCGTCAGGAGAGACTCCGGCATCACCACCGTCGCAGGCCTCAAGGGCAAAAAAATCGCCCTCACCAATGTCCTCGGCCTGCATTATTACCTCTATAAGCAGGCCAATTATTCCGGCTCCCTCTACAATTATTTCTCAGATATCAGATTCATACTCGATACTACTCTCGACAACATGATCGACGCAACGGTCAACGGCGAAGTCGACGCATTCTTTCTCAACAAAAATTCATACGTCATCGCCCAGAAGGGACCCAATGCCGCAAAAGTGGTCCCTCTGACTTGTGAAAAATACGTCCCCAACTTCGTCATCGTCGCATCCACCAAAACACCCACCGCCGTCTCCGGCAAAGTCAAGGAACTCCTCCTCGGCGCACACAAGGACCAGCGGTTCCAGAAATTCAAATTCATGTTTACCGCCATCAAGGGCCGTTTTGTGCCCATCACCGATGCTGACCTTACAGAAGCAAAACTCTCCGTCGAACTCTATGACAGGTACGACTGGGAAGCCGACGACAAAAAATTCTTCGCGACCATCAAAAAAACCACCAGGAAATAAGGGCTTGTTACTTAATAACCATAGCATCTTGCATGTCTTTATTGTCCGTCTTACGTGTTGCCTGCCCAGTTACACATCTTGTGGTATGCTCCTGTGCCGGCAGGCCACAGTATGACTCATCCACGGAAATCCACCCCAATACTCCTGCACGCCTGCTGCGCGCCATGCGCGTCGCATGTGGCCGCACTGCTCGCGCGCGACTACGCCCCGACTCTCTTTTTTTTCAATCCCAATATCCATCCGGAGTCCGAATACCGGCTCCGCGCACACGAAATCAAGGTCCTCGCGGACAACTACAACTTACCACTGATCACCGGCGAATATGTACCCCGGGAATGGCTCGATGCTATCGCCGGCCACGAAAAAGACCCCGAAGGGGGCGAAAGATGCCGGCTCTGCTTCAGGTACCGGCTCGAAAAAACCGCCGCCATCGCTGCCAGCGGTCACTTTCCGGTTTTCACCACCACTCTGTCCGTCAGTCCCCACAAAAATGCCGCCACCATAAACACGGAAGGTCGCGGCGCGGCCTCAGGTTGTGACAAAATCTCTTTTCTGACAGCTGATTTCAAGAAAAATGACGGCTTCAGAAAAAGTTGCGGACTCTCCCGCCAGTTCGGGTTTTACCGCCAGAATTATTGCGGATGCGCCTTCAGCATGAGAGACCGCCACCCGTCACGCGATGAACTTCAAAACATGCTTGATCAGCAAAAATGACACAATGCCCGCCGACAGCGGACTTGTCACCCACGCTATCCCGATGTTCGTTATTACCTTATTATTTACAGAGCGCATACCCTTGACCAGACCCATGCCCAGTACCGCGCCCACCATTGCCTGTCCGGTCGAAACCGGCACGCCGATGAGCGCGTAAAAGTGCACAGTCGCCGCCTCTGCAAGCACAGCGATAAATGCCGTAAAGGGGACAAGTGGCACAAGGTTTTCGCCCACTGTCATCATCACGCCCTTGCTGAAAGTAATGACGCCGACACATATCGCGAGCGCGCCGATCAGCGCGAGCATCCTGTCATCTATCACATGGCCACCGATGGAAATGCCCTTGAAAATGCCGACTACATTGGCTACGTTGTTGGCTCCGAGCGCATAAGCGCCATAACACCCGGCCACCACGAGCCCGCCCTTCAGTATCTTGTCCATCAATTCTATCCGCTTGAAGAAAAACTGATTCCAAATCGCGCCGATCACGAAATAAAGGATATAGGCGATGATCATGGCGCCGATCGGAGTGCCGATCCAGCACACGACTATGCCGCCAAGTTCTCCCATGTTGATAGCTCCGGCGCCCTTCGAGGCAATCGTGGCGCCCATGATCGCGCCTACGACCGTCTGCGTCGTCGACACAGGCATCTTCAGCAGCGTCATGATCGTGATCGACACGGCAGACGCCACCGTGATCAGAAATGCCGTCTGCAGGGAAATTGTCCCCGCGATATCGCTATATTTTTTAAAACAGTTCGGTCCTTCGAGCACTGATCCTATCACGCAAAATATGCAGATGCAGATCACGGCAGTCCTGAATTTTATCGCCCTGCTGCCTACCGCAGTGCCGAATACATGCGATGCGTCGTTCGCTCCGAGCGACCATCCCAGAAATAGTCCGCCTGACAACCACCCTAAGTTCAAGTCCGCAACCCCTTTCCAATTTTATCTTTCACGATCATGCCCTGCGCTTGATCATCATAAGCTCGATAATGTCCGAAGTGTCTTCCGCCCTGTCAGAGACATCCGCCACTTCTTCCACGAATTTTCTCAATAGCATCTTGGTGCCCATGTCTATCTCTTTGTTAGCGAAAATCTTCTGGTACAGGCTGCGCTCCAGCTTGTCCACATCACTCTCGACATCCTCCACATACTTGGCCTTTTCCGACGCGATTTTCAGATCGAGCAGCACATGATTGATCGACTCCGCCAGATTTTCCACACAAGTCACAGTCTTGCGCACCATCTGCTCGAAATCTTCCTTCATGTCCTGCTGGATTGGCGTGCATGCCACCGATACATAGACTACAATTGCCTCCATCCTGTTGGGCACACCATCGATCTTTTCGATCAGATCGAAAATGTCAGACCTCAGGTCAGGCATATAATTATGCTCGTACAGCACGGAATGCACCTCGCGCCTGCAAATATCGCAACGTGCCTCCGAGTGGCGCACTTCGCGCACCATGTCCATCATCTCGTCGCCGCATTTCCCATTTGTATAGGCAAGGAAAAAATCCTGAAATAACTTCGCGCACTGTATCATCTCTTCGCAATATTTCGCGATTTCCTGCTTCAGTGTCATTTTTTCTTCACTCATTTGCTCACCCGCTCCCGTCACTTTCCCTTCTGTCCTCAGTGTTTCCTCTTGATTGCCATCAATTCGATCCTGTCAGACGCGTCTTCGGCCTTGTCGGATATGCTCGAAATGCCCTCGACGAATTTCTTGAACAGTATCTTTGTCCCCTGATCGATGTCGTTATGATGAAATATCACATGCATCATGTGGCGTTCGATCTTGTCGATCTCGCTTTCGACCTCTTCGACGTATTTTGCTTTCTGCGCGGCCTTGTCGAGATCGACCATAACCAGTTCGACGGCGTCCGCGAGGCTGTTGGCGCACAGGATCGTCTTGATGACCATCGTTTCGAATTCCCTCTCAAGGTCTTTCGGCAGATGCACGAACGCAAATGACACGAACACCGCGAGCTCCTCGATCTTGTTGGGCACACGGTCGGCACGCTCGATCAGGTCGAAGATGTCGCCTCTGAAATCAGGCATGAAAGCGCCAGTATACAGCAGAGCCTGCACCTCGCGCCTCACGTCGTCGCATCTCGTTTCCGAGTGCCTGACCTCGCGCGCGATCTCCAGCATTTTCTCCTGTGTCGCTTCCCTGATGTATTCCATGAAGAAATTCTCGAACAGCTTGATCGTGCCGCGCATCTCTTTCACGTAGCGTTCGATGACATCCTTCAGAGTCTCCGCTTTTTTTCCGAACATCTTCATTGTGAATTCCTCCCTGGCTCTCCGCCGCCCCGTACGTCATTGACCCTATATTTTATATACTCACGTTTTCCTAACATAATCTTTACACAATCCTAACAAATTTTCACCTTTCCGCATAAGGATTTATCTGCGGATCCCACGAATCTATCACATAATACGGTGTCTGAGTCCTGAAATCAGGTGCGCTCGCGGCATTTCCATAGATATCGGACGCCTGGAAAAAATACAGTAGCCCGCTCGCGTCGAGTGGCAGCACGGCGCTGTACTGATCTCCGTTTGATACCATTTCCTTCGAGCGCCACTTATCCGTAGATGGCATTTTTTTGTAAAATATTGTCATGTTGCTGATGCCGGATCCGTCACGGGCGCGGACCTTGACATTGATCTTTTCGCCCTTTTCAAAAACAATGTTTTCAGGCGCTTCGATTATGGGCGCGGCCCCTTCTTCGGCATATCTTAAAAGTACAAAACTGGATTTTTCCATTTCCTTGACAGTGGCATTTATCCGCCTGTCTTTGCGTGCTGTGCCGTTCATGTAGTCGTCTATGGAATAATCTTTCCTGCTTGCGCCACTGACGCCTGGCGCGTTGCCGCGGGGATAGCGGGCCGTCCTCCCGTCACTCGAAGCCTCGATGTAATATTCGACCTGGCCGTGTGAAAATCCCGATGAAATCAGGGCACTGAAGGAAGGAGTGGTATCTTCGCGCTCCATTTTTACGGAGTTGAAAGTTGTCTCGCCAGCGCGCCGGTAGTGGAGTGTAGCTGTCGCGCTATCGCCCCCGCATTGCACGGTAGCCGCAATCCTCAACGAATAACCCGCGCGCGGATTGTAGTTGGGCAGGTGTTTAACGGCGAGCTCACGGCATTCTTTTTGGCGGTCGTCGAAACGGTTGATTTCAGCCTCTACAATTTCAACATCTTTCATTATAGTGGATGTCATGTCGCTCCACTGATAAGTGGGTTTTCCGGTTTGGGGCTTCATCCTGAGGATATCCGGGACGGGATTGAAAATACTCTCGCCTGTTGCGGCGAGCGACAGCCATTCGTCCACGGCGTCGCGGGTGTATTTTTCGGCCCAGACGAGTTCGGGATACGTGCCTGTGAGTTTGTAAAACTCAAAAAAAGTGGCTGCCCTGATTTTCGCCGCATAATAGCGTGCCAGAGCGGCGAGCATTTCCGATTCGGCTGCGAGTGTGGCGAATTCACGATTGGCCGGGTCGATGCCCTCTTTAGCGGCAGTGATGCTGTCCGCCGTTTTCATGGCGTAGCCGTCGAGCATCGATGCTGCTTCGAGCGGAGAGAGTTTCGCCTTGAGTGCGGGCGCATTGGTGATGTAGTCGGCTGCGAAATCGGAGATGCCATACATGGTGAGCGGGTCGAGGGGGGTGTTGTCGGCGAAGTCGATGATAGAGCCGCCGGGTTCGAGTTCGGGCGCCATCTGGCGGTGGTCGGGGCCGAGGCAGCGCCATGAGTATATGAGAGGGACGATTTTGCTCATCGTGTTGACAGCATCGAAAACGGATTTTGCTGATTTTTCGCCGAATCTGTGGCGGAATTCCGACATCCAGACTTCTTGTGGCGTGGCGGGGTCGTATGACAGGCGGCCCCAGAGCATGTACCAGTACCAGTTGCGGTCGTGATCCCAGCGGAACGCGTTGCGTGCGAAGTCTTTTCTGAACACGGAGTCAGTGACCGGATAGTAGGAGATCATGGGTTCGAGCGTGAATCCGTCGGCGGAGCCGAACTGGAAAGTGCCGATGGTGCGGCGCACGAATTCGGGATCGCCCCAGCGGAAGACCCTGTGTGTGCCGTTTGCGCGCACCTGCCAGATGATGCGGTAGTCGCGTGGCCAGCCCGTGTAGTCTTCGTAGCTGTAGCTGTCGGTGAATCCTTCGCGGGGCTGCGTCATGGCGTGATATGGCAGGCCGAGGTGTTCGCCGTTGTACTTGATTTCGATGTAGGTGCGTCCCGGGAAACTGGCGGCGAGACTGCGCACGCTTTCGGTGGATGTCAGCCATGTGCGGGTGTAGAGCCTGATGTCTTTGCCGGATTTTTTTATGGCATCGACATAAGCGCCCTTGTAAAAGTCGCCGCGCATGCCTGACTCGCCGATGCGGAAGCCGGTCATGTAGAGATCAGGCACTTTCTGGAGGATTTCGGTCACTGCGGCATTGGTGTAGTTGGTGAGTGTAGCTTCGTCCGGTTCGATGTCCTGCGGGTCGCGGTCGGTCTTGCGCCAGCTCGCGTGGTAGCTCATGAGCGAAACCCTGATGCCGCGAGCGGAAGCAAGCTGCACGATGTGCTGAAACATTTCCATATTTTTTCGCGCGCGATCGGCAGGCACGCCCACGGCGGGATATTTTGCCGGTTTGGTCAGATAGAGATAGGCGTTGGGGAAAAAAGTGGTGCGGAGATCGAACATCGCGTGGATGTCGAGCAGATTGAATCGCGCGAGGCTGAGCGTGTCGAGATAGCTTTTCCAGTAATTTTCGTCGTAAAACCACGAATTGTCATCTTCGAGCGCTTCGACATGGAAGAACGGATTGATCGCGCGGATGGCATTTGCTGGGCTCTCGATTTTTTCCGTGACTTTTCCGTAAAGATTCAACTGTTCGGCGATGTCATAAGCGGCATACATCGCGCCGGTGTCGTCGCGTCCGAGACCGATCACGGCGCCATCTACGATGAAAATGCCGTAAGACTCGGCTTTTTGAGGCACGATGCCGATATCACCGGCAATGCCCGCGCCCGGGACAGGGCTTTCGGCAGTCATGATCACCGCCGGCATGCCGTCTGCCGGATCGATCTTTGAGGAGACAGCGGCTTTCCTGCCGTACAACTGACTCATCACCGCTGCGAGATGCTCCGCGCCGTGTCTCACGCAGGGGGCCGCATCATCCGCCACGATCACGGCATTCGGATTTATCGTCTCGGCGGCCGCCGCTCCGACGCCGCAAAACACGACCGCAAGCAGCAGGACAATCTGCGCAGCCATCTTCGCCACGGCTGCAGCACCGGATACCATTGCGGTATTCGGGGCCAAAGGATAATGCGAAACTGCACTCGTCCTGAACGAATTCAAATGAATCTCCGTTGATAAATCTGAAATGCTGAGAAAGCGTCTCACACGAGAATCGGGGCGGAGAGGCGCCGGAATGAAAAAGATTAGTAATTATAAGGGTTTCGCGAATCTCAAATCAACACTATTTCGCTATTTCCCTCATCCTCACTTCGAGTTCTTCGAAGTCGAACAGCTCGTTGAATCCCACGAGGCTGTGCAGAGCGACATTGAGCGTGGTGATACCCATTTCATGCGCCGCAGCGACCGGGTTGATGCCGCCGAGGACTGCAAGGCCGATCATGCCTTCGTTGACCGGCACGTTGAGCAGTGGCTGGTTGGGTTTGCCCACGGCGAGCACGCCGCCGAGTCCGATGCGTTCGAGCCGTTCGTAAACATCAGAAAGGACTTTGCCCGCCGCGGCCGGGATTTCCCTGAAACTCGCGCCCACCACGCCGCTCTGACCCTTCGCGGCGCTCCTCACGCTCGTCATGCCTGCTCGCAGGAACAGCACGAGCGGGTCGATCGTCACTCCGAGATAGTCGACGAGTTCGGTGAAACCCACCGGCTGGCCGTTTTCGAGCCTCAGCAGGCAGCCATAGCGCGAAGCGACCGGCACGCTCATCTTGAGCAGCGCTCCATTGAGCGTCACGCTGCACACAGTGCCAAAACCCACATAGCCCTCCGGCACGATGCTTCGTCCCAGACATTCGCCCGGAGCCTTGAGCAGCACGAGCCGCCCCATCCCGAGCTTCATCCTGAATGCGGCGATTATCTCATCGAGTGCGGCCCATATCTGACTGACCGGTATCAGTGAAAAGTTCACTACCACATCGCCGTCCATCTGCGTGGGACTGAACGACATATCGTAGCTCAGACCGTCGATCTTCGACACGATAAATCTCATGCGGTTGATCACGCGCTCGCTTTCGAGCACTTCGAGTCCCCTGGGCAGTATCACGCGTCCGATCCGGGGTGAAATCATGCGGGTCAGTCCCTGCTCGTCCATGCGCCGCAGGTGAAAGCGTACCGTGCGTTCGTTCATGTCGACACCCATGGATTCGAGCGCCTCGACTATCCTCACGCTGCCGACGGGGGTGGCCGATTCCTTCAATATCCTCAATATTTCGATCTGGCTTTTTCGCGATCTTTCGTCGAGTACTTCGTTCATTGCTGCGACCTCGATACCTTCCAGCGGCAATTTGGCGGTGATTTTGCCTGTTCCAAAGAATTTCCAATATTTTTTTTTACTTGTCAAATACTTTTAATTATACAACCTTCACTTTTTCTTTCAAATATGTCGACTGGGCATAATAAAACGGCCATTTTGCCGCTACAACATTTTTATTTGGGCAAATTAGCGGCAATTTTTCCATATAGCGACCAGACTTTTCACAAGTTCACAAGGCACAAGTTTGTATCACATTGGGCTTGAAAAACGGCATGCGATACATTTTTGAACCACGTTCATGCTTGACAAACACAAAATAGCTTTTATCATTAAGAGGACATACATTGCCGTTAGCATCGCCGGCAGCCGGAAACATCGGCCACAATTCCGGTCAATACGAAACAGGGGGCGCGTCATGCAAAACGTCGTCAAATGCAAAAAGGGTAAAGATCAGTATGAGTCACTTGTCAGCAAAGATATTATAATGAATGTGTTCTACTGTGAAAATTCATTTGATGGTGCAGAGGCGGCCGAAGCGCTGGACCCGGCTGGCGATCACATCAGGCTGATGCCCGTGCCGTGCAGCGGCAGGATAGATTACCAGTATCTGCTGAAGGCGTTCGAACTTGGCGCCGATGCGGTAGTGGTTGCCGCATGCGAGCCTGCCCACTGCTACACAATCGAGGGCGGCTGCCGACTCGCAAAGAGGATCGAGTATACAAGGAAGCTGATGGCTGAGGCCGGTCTTGAGCCCGAACGCCTCGCGTTCGTGCAGCCGGATACCGGCAGCGGCACGTCACTTACTGACATCATCAAAGACGCTCTTCGGGACTTCCGCAGGATGATACCCGAAGCTCACCGCAAGTCTGCGGCATAACAAGGAGGTATCCCGGCAATGATAGTCGCGGAAAGAAAGCCGCTGAACGAGATCGAACAGCTCGCAGCGGGATATAAGAACGTCCTCATACTCGGCTGTGGCACCTGCGTGAAGGTATGCTTCGCGGGTGGCGACAAGGAAGCGGCAGTGCTTGCTTCGCAGATGCGCATCTCGGCCGCCAACGCGGGCAGGAAAATCAAAATCACCGAAAAACTCATCGAACGCCAGTGCGAAGACGAATTCATCGCCGATGTCGCCCCCGAACTCGGCGGTTACGATCTCGTCATCTCCATGGCGTGCGGCGCGGGCGTGCAGATGATCGCCGAGCGTTTCCCCCGGCTCCCGGTTGTGCCCGCCGTCAATACATCGTTTCTCGGCATACTCGAAAAGCAGGGGCTCTTCATCGAAAACTGCCAGGGATGCGGCTCGTGCGAACTCGGCAACTTCGGTGCCGTATGCCCCGTAGCCCGCTGCTCCAAGAGCCTGCTCAACGGCCCCTGCGGAGGCTCCACGAAAGGTGTCTGCGAAGTCAACCCGGAAATCCCCTGCGGGTGGCAGCTCATTATCGACCGCCTCACCGCTCTTGGAAAAATGGACTCCCTCGCCACAAACGTCCCGCCCAAAAACTGGCGCACTTCGCGTGACGGCGGCCCGCGCAAACTCGTCAGGGAGGATCAGGTACTGTCATGACCACTAAAAGCAATCTCGAACTCATTCTCTCGCAGGGCAAATTTGCCGTCACGGCCGAATGCGGCCCTCCGCGCGATGCCGATAAGGACGCTGTGCTACGCAAGGCGCTCATCCTCAAGGGTGCCGTCGACGCTGTCAACGTGACCGACAACCAGACGGCCATCGTGCGCATGAGCAGCCTCGCCGCCTGCGCCATCCTCAAGTCAGTCGACGTCGAACCCGTATTCCAGATGACCACCCGCGACCGCAATCGCATCGCCCTTCAGAGCGACGTGCTTGGCGCTTCTGCTCTCGGCATCTCCAATATGCTCTGCCTCAGCGGCGACCACCAGACTTTCGGCAACCAGCCGCACGCAAAAAACGTCTACGATCTCGACTCGATCCAGCTCATCGGCGCAGTGACCGACATGTGCGAAAAAGGCAAATTCATCTATGACGACTACCAGATGAAAACCCCGCCGGCGATGTTCGTCGGCGCTGCCGAAAATCCGTTTGCCGACCCGTTTGAATTCCGCGTGCTCCGCCTGAAAAAGAAGATCGCCGCCGGCGCGAAGTTTTTCCAGACGCAGTGCATTTTCAATGTTGATAAATTCGAAAAATGGATGGAACTCCTCCGCAGGCAAAATCTCCATACCGAAGCATACATCCTCGGCGGCGTCACTCCCATCAAGAGCGCCGGCATGGCGAAATACATGCGCGACAAAGTGGCAGGCATGGACATCCCCGACGATGTCATCGCCCGCTTCGAAGGCCTCAAGGGCGATGCCGCACGCGAAGAAGGCATCAAACTCTGCATCGAAACCATCGAACGCCTCAAGGCCATCGAGGGCGTCGCAGGAGTCCACATCATGGCCATCGAATGGGAAGAGGCTGTGCCTCGCATCGTCGAAGCCGCAGGCCTCATGGCAGGGAGGTAAGCCATGCCACTCAAATATCACATCCACACCGAAAAGACCCCGCCCCGCTTCCCGCTCGTCGGCAAATTCGCCATCATCGACTTCAACGAAAACTGCGCGGGCGCATGTCATAATTGCGTCAAGAAAAAATGCGTCTATGACAACTACAAACACGAACGCGAATTCATGGCCGGACTCGACAGCGCATTTCAGTTCCACAATGGCTGCATGAACTGCCTGATGTGTGTGCAGAACTGCACTCGCGCCGCACTCACGCGACTCGTCAACCCCGAATACAAACGCCTCGGCGACCTTTACTGGACAGCCGAGATGATCACAAAAACCTGGGCGCAGGCCGAGACAGGCAACCTGCCCGTTTCGGGCGCCGGCTACCGCGGCATGTTCTCGGGGCCCGGGTTTGACTCCATGTGGACTGACATGTCAGAAATCGTGCGTCCCACCCGCGACGGCATCCACGGCCGCGAATACATCAGCACATCAGTCGATCTTGGTGCGAAGCTCAATCACCTTTCATTTACGCCCGATGGCCAGCTTGCATCCGATGCGCCTGAGAATATCGAAATCCCAGTTCCATTCATTTTCACACTCCCGCACTTCGGCGACTACTCGATCAAAACCTACGAGGCATTCGCACGCGCCGCCGCCGAACTCGACACACTGCTCGCAGTGCCCGCCGCTCTCATCAGTCCCACACTCGCCAAGTACTCGCATTCCATCGCTCCCGGCGTGATGTCCGGCGAGGTCAAGAAATTCAAGGCCCGCATCAGGGATGCGCGCGCCGTCGCGCTCACTTATGATGAGTCATACAAAAAAGCCATCGCCGAAATCGCCGCCATCAACCCTGACGCCATCGTGATCATGGCGGCTCCCGTCACGCCTGACGCCGATGTGATCGCCGAACGGCTCGCCCGCGATGGCGTCGCCGCCGTCTGCTTCTTTGCCGATATGCACGGCGTGGCATTCTTCGATGACGGCTCGGACGAATTCATCAAGGATTCCCTGCGCCGTGTCCACAACCACCTCGTCGCAAAGGGCCTTCGCGACAGCATCACCATTATCGCCGAAGGCGGCATCGCCCTGCCCGAACACATGGCCAAGTCGATCCTCTGCGGCGCCGATCTCGTCGCTGTCAACATCCCGTTCCTCGTCGCTCTCGAATGCCGCATGTGCATGCGCTGCCAGAAAAATCTGTCGTGCCCCGTCGACATCGCGAAAATCGACCCCGAATGGGGCAAGCAGCGTATCGTCAATCTTTCGGCCGCGTGGCGTAACCAGATGCTCGAACTCCTCGGCGCGATGGGCATCCGCGAAGTGCGCCGCCTCCGTGGCGAATTCGGCCGCGCCATTTTCAAGGAAGACCTCGAACGCGACACGTTCCAGAAAATCTTCGCTCCCAAGAAGGCTAAATAACATGAGTGCCAAACGCCAACAGAAAAACACCGCACGGGCCAGCGTCCTGACACGCGACGGCGCGCACGCCCCCTCACGTTTCAGAAACGAGCTCGGCAAATATAAAATCCTGCGCAGCGACAAGTGTGTCCATTGCGGCAAGTGCGCGCAGCTATGCCCCTTCGGAGTCCACGAACTCCCAGAAGGCTACAACCGCATGGCGCGCCCCAAAGACTATCGCTGCCATGGCTACGAATGCCGCGACAACAACGATTTTTTCTGTATCGACAAATGCCCCGCCGGCGCGATGACCCTTCGCCTAAATCCCGTTTTCGACAACATCGGCGACCCGCGCTGGACGCCCGACATGATAGTCTCCACCTGGCTTCAGGCCGAATTCGGCAAAGTCGCCAACCCGCATCTCGACAGTCACAACGGCGTCTGCGGCGGCGGATTCGACAAACTCCGATTCAGATTCCCGGCCAAAAAATCCAGGCTCAAACCCGAAGACATCGACACGACTGTCGCCCTCAACCGCCGCGGTGTAGGAGCGCAGATTTCCATCGACGTCCCATGGTATGGCGGCGGCATGTCGTTCGGATCCGTCAGCCCCGCCACAATGGTTTCGAAGGCGTGGGCCGCTCAGGTCTTCAACACCTTCACCTGCACGGGTGAAGGCGGTTTCCCCGAATTTCTCAACCCCTACGACCACCATGTCATCACCCAGGTCGCAACCGGCCTTTTCGGCGTGCGCGAAGAAACGATCCAGCGCGTCCGCATGGTCGAATTCAAATACGCGCAGGGCGCAAAACCCGGACTCGGCGGCCATCTGCTCGGCGACAAGAATACGCCCGCAGTTGCGAAAATGCGCGAAGCCGTTCCCGGCATGTCGCTCTTTTCTCCATTCCCGTTCCACAGCGTCTATTCCATCGAAGACCATAAAAAACACATCGACTGGATTCATTCCATCAATCCCGGCGCGCTCATTTCCGTCAAGGTTTCCACTCCCAACGATTGCGACATGGTGGCCGTCGGCAGCTACTACGCAGGCGCCAACATCATCCATATCGACGGCTCGTACGGCGGCACCGGCGCGGCGCCGGACATAGCGAAAAAAAACATCGCCATGCCCATCGAATACGCCATCCCGAAGGTTCACGAATTCCTCTCAGCCGAAGGTATCAGGGACAAGATCACGCTCATCGCGAGCGGCGGCGTGCGCAATGCCGCTGACATCCTCAAGGCCATCTGCCTCGGCGCCGACGCGGCCGTGATCGGCACGAGTGAAATGGTGGCGCTCGGCTGCATCCGCTGTGGCAATTGCGAAAGCGGCCGCGGCTGCGCCCGCGGCATCGCCACCACCGATCCCGAACTCAGCCTCATGTACGACGCCGACTGGGGCGCACGCCGCCTCATCAATCTATATGGTTCATGGCGCGCACAGATCGTCGAAATCCTCGCGCGGCTCGGCGTCCCATCGGTCTCCGCTCTTCGAGGCCGCACCGACTGCCTGTCTCATCTCGACTACTCGGAATAATCGCTTCCCGGAGGCAATACCGTGAAAGACAACCAACTCGAAATCATACAGCGGCTGGCCGATTCGCGCCGTCGTCTCTATAGCGGGCTCCCGCCGGAATCCGCCAACAAACGCGAAGAAGAAGGCGGCTGCGGCGTAACTGGTTTCGCCTGCACCATCCCCGTCGCGGGCAAGCACATCTACGAGCCTTCCGTCCAGATGCACAACCGCGGCAACGGCAAGGGCGGCGGCATCGCGGCAGTCGGCCTCGACCCCGCTCAGCTCGGCATTCCCGTCGACATACTCGAATCCCACTACTGCCTCCAGATCGCCGCGCTCGACAGCAAAGTTATCAAAGAAGTAGAAAAAAAATACATCAAACCCAATTTCGATATCGCTACTCAGGGCAAACTCCCCACCATCGCCGACTGGCGCGACATGCCTTCGCTCGCCGTCCGCCCACCCGACATCTATCGCTATTTCGTCCGCGTCAAACCTGACGTCGTTGACCGCTTCATCAAGGAAACAGGCCTTCAGGCGCTCGACCGCTGCCAGGCCGAAGACGAATTCGTCTATCAGAATTCCATCGCCATCAACCGCGACTATTATGCCTCGCTCGGCGAAAAACGCGCCTTCGTCATCTCGCAGGGCCGCAACATGTTCGTCCTCAAAATCGTCGGGTTCGCCGAAGAAATCGTCACCTATTATCAACTCGAAGATTTTAAGGCCCACGTCTGGATCGCCCATCAGCGCTACCCCACCAAAGGCCGCGTGTGGCATCCCGGCGGCGCTCATCCCTTCGCAGGGCTCGACGACGCGCTCGTCCATAACGGCGACTTCGCCAACTATGTCTCCGTCTCCGACTACCTCCGACAGCGCGGGCTACAGCCCATGTTTCTCACTGACACCGAAGTTTCCATCCTCGTCTTCGACCTCCTCAGCCGCACCTACGGATATCCCCTCGAATACATCATCGAAGCGCTCGCACCCACCACCGAGATGGACTTCGACCTGCTCCCCGAAGACAAGCAGAAAATCTACCTCCAGATACAGCGCGCGCACATCCACGGCTCGCCCGACGGACCGTGGTTTTTCATCATCGCCCGCAACCGCCACTACGAAAACAGAATGCAGCTCATCGGCATCACCGACACCGCCATGCTCCGCCCGCAGGTCTTTGCCATCTCCAACAGCGAACACGCGCAACTCGGCCTTATTTGCTCCGAA
>CAZQSL010000083.1:0-16446 GCA_964595945.1 uncultured bacterium | reverse complement strand
CTCCTGCATCGTAGCCATCGGCGGCGGCAGCACCATCGACACATGCAAAGCCGCAGCCGCTCTCGCCGCTCTCGCCTGCAATGACATCGAACCCCTCTTCGGCATGAATATCGTCACCGGCAGACTTACCGAAGAATCCGCCGCCATGATCCCCGTCATCGCTGTCGAAACAGCCTCCGGCTCCGCCGCCCACCTCACCAAATACGCCAACGTCACAGACTCGGCCACCGGCATCAAAAAACTCATCATAGACGACGCCATCATCCCACCAGCCGCAGTCTTCGACTACACCTTCACCCAGAGCGCTCCCATAAGCCTCACCCTTGACGGAGGCCTCGACGGCATATCCCACTGCTGGGAAGTCTTCATGGGCGCCACCGGAAAATGCTACTATGATGAAATCCGCGAAATCGCCCTCACCGGCATATCCCTCATCGTCGATGCCCTCCCGGCCGCAGTCGAAAACCCCGGCGATCCAGACTCACGCATCGCACTCGGCCTCGGCACTGACCTCGGCGGTTACGCCATTATGATCCAGAAGAAAAACGAAGCTACCGGCGCCGTGGAAAAAGGCGGCACCAACGGCGGACACCTCGGCTCGTTCCAACTCGTCAGCTACCTCTCGCACGGCCGCGCCTGCGCCCTGCTCAACCCCTACTACACCGTACTCTTCGCCAATGCCATCGAACCCCAAAACCGCGATCTCGCCACAATTCTCAAAGACGCCGGACTCATCGCAGCCGACATCTCCACACTCTCAGGCCGTGATCTCGCCCTCGCCGTCGCCGATGGCTGGTTCGCACTATGCCGCAAAATCGGATTCCCCACTTCGCTCAGAGACGCGGGCGTGCCGGAGTCGCAGATCGACGT
Organism: uncultured bacterium; assembly: GCA_964595945.1. Classification (GTDB taxonomy): domain Bacteria; phylum UBP15; class UBA6099; order UBA6099; family JAJRTR01; genus CAZQSL01. Next base: position 15,576 of record CAZQSL010000083.1, on the reverse strand, counting down.
CATGATCAGCGAATCCAAAAACCCCCAGAACAAGTCAAAACTCCAGAACATGCCCACACCACTCGACCCCGACAAGGGCGAAGTCGACTCCAGAATGGCTCCCACTCTCAGAGCCGCCTTCTCCGGCGATATCAGCCTCGTACCCTGATTCGGCAGAGCTGACGCCTGTTTATAAGCACGTTACTACTCACACATACCACGCGGAGAACTTTTTTTTGCAAAATAAGGTTCTCCGCGCCGTCAGCATTCATGTGTTCCTCCATACCAAAGCCCGGAAATATCTGAGCCCGATGATTTCTGCGTCTGGCAGACAATTCCCATACAGATCATCAAATGCCTTTTCGCTCAGATACACATCAGAAGCCAGGTGGGCGAGCCAGCCTCGTGACAGGCGGAATTTCATTATGCGCCAGGCCACATCGAAACCATTTCTGAATACGTCCGGGCCGAAAGACAGGAAAGCGCCCGGTATGTGGCTAAGGACTGACGGCGTAGGGACATCGTTGACGCAGTCGATGATCGCTATGATCCCTCCGGGATTCAGTGCGGATTTCATCTTTTCCAACAGCACGGGGATGTTTTCTATGTGATGGAATGTCGTTCTGCTGACAATATAGTCGAATCCGCCCTTGAAAGGATATGCTGCGAAATCCGCTTCTTCGGCGTTGGCGACAATGTAAGTCCTTCCGGCCCCGTTCCTTTTGCGCCGGGCTAACTCTATCATGTCTTCTGATATGTCAACACCGATGACCTCAAGGAAATACGGGGACAGGGCTTCTGCCACAATGCCTGATCCGCAGCCGATATCGAGTGCGCGATTGCGTTTTGCGGGCATGTTTTCGATAAAAAAGCCGTTGTTGTTATGTATCGAATCCATCAAATCATAACCTTCCGCTATCCCGTCGAAAGAATTATTTGCCCGCAGGGTCAACATGATTGACGCACCATCGTGTTTATATTGGATTTTTACATGCTGTTTCTTGAGAAAATAACACCTGTATTCGAAAGCTCCTCCTGACTTCATGTCTCATAGATTCCGGGGCCATCACGGAATGACGGCTGAAGTAAACAGCATTGGGTTTGATATATTCTGGCGGTTTGGAAAAATACCGTTTACTGGAGACTGCCGTCGAAGTTGAGGGCGTGGAAGGTGAGGATGACGCCGATGCGGCTGCGCCAGTATTTGTCGGTGTGCATGCCCCTGGCGTTGCCATCGGTAGCGGGGATGACGTGATTGGCGGGCCATGATTTGACGGAGTTTTTCTCGAGGGCGGCGGAGACTTTGCGGTATGCTTCGAAGTTTTTCATGCCTACGAAGGCATCGCCCGAGCCAGCGTCGAAGTAGAATCTGAAGGCTTTGCCGTCATAACTTTTGAGAAGTGTGTAGGGGTCGTAGGTGAGGAGGTACTGTTTGTCGATTTTGCGTTTGCCGGTGGGGGTAGCTGGTTCTTTAGAGAAATTCTGGATCATTTCGGGCATGGATGTGGAGATGTAGCTCATGCCCATGGGGTCGTTGATGAAGTCTGCGAGGGTGAAGGGTGCGCTCATGGAAGTGACGGAGCTGTAAAGATGGGGGTTGCGGCAGGCGAGGAGGGCGCTGCCGATGCCGCCCATGGAGAGTCCGCCGATGCCGCGATGGGCCTTGTCGGGGATGGTGCGGTAGGTGGAGTCGATGTAATCGACGAGGTCCCTGGTGATGTAGGATTCGAATTGGCCGGTAGCGCCGCGAGCCATGCCGTCGAGGTATTCGGGGCCGTCGAGGGGCGGATAGAGAGCTTTGCCGTCGGCGCGGTTGACGTAGTAGCTGTTGCCGCCGTCGGGCATGATGATGATCATTTTGGGCAGTGGGAGTTTGACGCCGGGGTATTCGGTGAGGAGAGCGGTGACGATGTCGTTGGGAGAGTCGACGCCGCCGGCGGTGATGCATTTGTCGAGTTCGTCGGTGGATGTGACGGTCATGAGGCATGGGGCTGTGACGTTGAGTTGCTGATTGTCGATCCAGATGTTGTAGAGTTCTGGGGGTTTAGGTGAGAAATCGGGATTGTTGCGTACGAAGTTGTAGCCGTGGAGGAGGTATACGACGGGGTAGTGCGTGGACTGGTCGGTGTCGTATCCGGGTGGCAGGAGGATGCGGAAGTTGCGCTCGGCGCCGAGGGATTTGCTGAAGAATTTCGCGCGGGTTTCGGGGAGTGTTTCGGAGTGGGCGAGCAGCGGGGTGAAAGCGGCGGCGAGTATTATTGCGCAGAGTGTTTTTTTGAGTATGGATATCATGCTTGCTCTCCAGCCCCGGCGGGTCATTGGTATTGTGAGTAGATGCGGTTGAAGAGCATCTGTTTTTTGTCGGCCCATAGTTTGAAGGATTCCGGTGAGTAGGTTTCGGGATATTCCTCGAAGTGTTTTTTGATGGCGCTGACGGCGGACATGGAGACGGCGATGCGTTTGAGGGTGGCGGGGTGGTCGAGGAGCTTGAGCGCGGAGATGATTTTGGCTGCCTTGCCGCCGGATTCGGTGGTGTTGGGCGCGCCCATTTCTTTTTCGCCGATGAGGCCGCGTCTGAAGAGGAGGTCGATGGTGGAGTCGTCTTCGCTGACGATGAAGCGCTGGAGTGCGTCGAGTTTTGCGAAAGCGGCGCCCTGGGTGCGTTTGTAAGCCGGGATGGCTGGCCAGAGGGAAGCGATAGAGACGTCGCCTTTGAGGAGTGCCTCGTGCATGGCTTTTGAAGAGAAGTGCGCGGCGCGGAGTGTGCTTGCCATGCCTGAGCCGTCCATGGGGCTGACGGTGCATGCGGTATCGCCGCAGAGGACGAATCCGTCGGCGACGAAGGAGTCGAAGCAGTGGCGGACGGGGAGTGGTTTGCCGTAGCCGCCGCGGAGGCAGCGGTCGCCTGTGCCGGGGGTCTGGGCGATGAGTTTCTGGAGAGTCACGCGCGGGTTTGGGCGGCCTTTGAAGTTGATGTAGCCGGCGAAGAAGTCAATGACGCCTTCCTGTTCGCTTTTGATCCAGCACAGGCCCTTGCTTTCGCCGAAGAGGACGGAGGCGCTTTTTTCGCCCGTGAGATTGGCGCGGATTTCTCTGTAGGTGACGAACATGTCGCGGCGGTCGAGGAATTGCGGGAATCCGGGTTGGGGGGGCATCTGGCGGCGCAGTATGGCGGCCATGCCTGAGGAGTCGACGGTGATTTTGGCGCGGATTTCGTGTTTGTTGCCGTCTTTGTCGCGATAGGCGAAGCCCCTGATTTTGCCGCCTTCCATGATGGGGCCGAGTACGAGCGCGTGGTCGATGATGCGGGCTCCGGCCTCTTTGGCTCCGGCCGCGAGGCGTGCGGCGAAGGGTTTGCGCTCGATGCGTATCTTGAGTTCGCCTGGAGGCGCCGTGAGGGCATGCGTGCCGGTGGGGGTAAATATTTTCGTCGGTCCGGGCGGGTTGACGAGTTCGGGCGGTTTGGGATAGTCGAGATCGACTTCCGCGAAGACTCGCTTGTCGATCGAGTCCCACCAGTCATGTCCGAGTTTTTCCACCGGCTCTCTTTCGACCACTGTGACGCTGTGTCCCTGCCGCGCGAGATTTCTTGCTATCAGTCCACCGGCTATGCCGAGCCCTACGATTGCAACATCAACCTTTTCCATTCGCTTTCTCCTCCGATGTGTCCCATCCCGCCCCAGTAATAGTGATGAGAGAAATTGCGGGTTTCAGGTATTTTACCAGAACAGCGCGAAAAATAAAATCATCGCGGCTGTTGACTCTCCCGTAGCGGGAGAGTGTATGCTGAAAATGCAAGCTTGCAGACAACGTCGGACAGTAATGGAGAACAGCTATGTTCAGGATCGGAGACTTCTCGCGTCTCAGCCAGGTCACCATCAAGGCGCTACGCCACTATGACGAAATCGGCCTCTTTGCGCCCGCGCGCATCGACCCCGGCACGGGTTATCGCTTCTACTCGGCATCGCAACTGATCACACTCAACCGCATCCGCATCTTCCGCGACCTCGGATTTTCGCTGCCTGAGATCGCCCGCCTGCTCGAAGAAAACACACCGCTCGAACAGGTCCGCGGCATGCTGCGCATCAAACAGGCCGAGGCTCTGCGCGCCATCGAAGCCGAACACGCCCGCCTTGCTCGCGTCGAAGCCCTGATCCGCCAACTTGACCAGGAGGCCATCATGCCAGCTTATGAAATCACCGAAAAAAACATCCCCGCAGTCACCGTAGCGTCACTGCGCAAAGTCGTACCCAACTATCAGGCCATAGGCGATATGTTCGAAACTCTCTGCGGATTTATCGCACGCAACAATGTCAGGTTCGCCGGCCCCGCGCTCACCATTTATCAGGAGTGCGAATATAAGGAATCGGACATCGACATCGAAGTCGCCGTGCCGGTCGCAGGCTCCATCCCGCCGCATGAAACAATCACATCGCGCGAGCTACCCGCCATCCCGATCGCGGCCACGACCATTCACTGCGGCCCATACGAAGACTTCACGCCTGCCTACAACGCAATCATGCAGTGGGTCGAGGCCAACGGCTACACCGTCAGCGGCGAAAGCCGCGAAATCTATCTCAGAGGCCCCGAACCCGGCCGCGCCCCGGCCGATTATGTCACCGAAATACAGGTGCCAGTCGAGAAAAAGTAAATCCGTATCCCGCAATCCGGGATGAATAGCTTGGCGCGGGGAACCTTTGTGCATCTTCCCCATTTTGCCGGTATTACAGGAATAATGAGCCTTTTTAGCAGGGCGGGGTCTCCGTACCCCGCCGTTTTTTTTCGCAAGACAGTGGAATGTTTATCTTTCGACATGACGCTTCGCGCCGGGGATGCGGTTGGCGATCAAGCCTTCGGCGAGCAGGAAAACCAGTCCCGCAAGCAGCAGTGCGAACCACAGCCCCGTCTCACGCTGACGGCTGTTCATCGCAGCCACGACACTGGTGGGGGCCAGATCGCGCGCATCTATCATTGTCAGCTTAACACCTTTGAAAAAGCGGTTCATTCCCTTTTTATCCATCATCGCGGGATCGGATTTGTCCGGTCGCACATTGACGACAAACGCGCCACGGGCATTGCCTTCGCCTGTGGCGGAATACGCGCCGGGCATCAACACCGCTCCCGCCGTATAAAACCCCGTGCCGGATTCATTGCCCCTGCGCTTCATGATCACGGGCGCTGTCGTGCCTATCGCCATCTCACGCGCGCTGATCGACGCTGCCGTATCCGACATGCGCATGGCAGGCCGCCCGCCCGTCCGATAGGACATGGTCTGTGTCCCGCCGCCTGCGGCGAGGAATTGCACCGAGCGTGTCACCATCGGCACGAATGCCGGTTTGAGCGCGAGCGTCGTGCTTGCGGGCGTCAGTGACGAGCACAGCAGCATCGCGCCGCCCGCACCAGTCCTGACTATGGAAATCAGTGGCGAACCGTCCTCAAGCGCCATCGGCACCGTCGCGCCGCCCTTTGCCCTGCATGCGCCCGGCGATACAAATCGTGCTTCGGCCACGCTCTTCGCGACTTCTTCCATACCACCGAACACCATGCTCGTCATGTCGATATGGCCGGTTTTCTGAAAGACTCCGCTGTTGCCGCCGGCATCGGCAGGAGCTATGTCCACCGCTTTGCCAAACACCGTAGACGCGAGCAATTCGCGGCTGTCATCCGACTGCGGCAGCACAAACAGCACTCCCGCGCCGCGCGCCATCGCGCTCCTGATCTCGCCAAGCATCGCCCCTGACAATTCTATGGCGCCAGGCACGACTATCACGGCTGGCAATCCGAGCCCTTGTGCGCGAAAGGCACCGGCGGCGGTTTTTTTTATGACAAAGGCCCTTTCCGACGGCCCCGCGCCTGATACCGACTTGAGCGCGCGCCACAGGAAATACTCATCGGACATCACTTCGTCGGAGCTGCCGCGGCCAGTGAGCATTACAATATTTACGGAATCCATAGCGTCGATGATAAAAAAATGACGGTTGTCGCCGCTGATCGTGTCACCCCGCACCTCCACGGCACCGAAGTGCCTCCCGGGCCGGTCGACCGAAAACCTGAAGCAGTCCGCGCCCTTCTTTTTCAGGCGCGCGTCGACCGAATGTTCACCGCGCTTGACTCCGTCCATGTAAAGTGACGCCCCGAATCTTTCGACTACCGCGCCGAAAACCCCATAGTCATAACACACCTGGAGCTGTTCGCCCGCGAGCGGGAAAAGCGGCGGGCGCAACGTGTCGACAATCACGTTCGAAGCAGCGGTTTTCAGGCTCACATTTATCAGTGTGGCCGCCGCCTTTTTCTCATTTTTCACACGGAGCCTGCCCGCATAGCCAGACCGGTGAAAACCGGATATAACCACGAGGCGTTCCCTGACCGCGCCGCGCGCGGCGCCAGACCGTTCGAGAGCGTCAGCGACCTTCTCGCCGGGAGTGACGCCGCAATCCGCGACCGGCATGGCATCCATCGCATCCCGCAGCGGCGCGGAGTTGCCGCCGGCGAAGCTCAGGGGATCGCCACAAACCGGCTCGACAATGATCTCATCGCCCCTCATCGACCGGTCACCCATCGCGCCGATGATAGCGCCAGCCCTGCGCAGCAGCGTCACTCCCTCGCTCCCCTGGCTCATCGGTATCGTATTGTCGAGCACCACCCTGATCCGCTCGGTGTTTCTCGCGCCGCCAATCAGCGGGACATGGCGCCGTGCCACCGGCAGCGCAAACGCCGCGGCGAGCGAAATCACGGCCGCCATCCTGCATAACAGCACGAGCAGTTGTCGTAGTGACATGCGGCTCATCTGACGCTTGCGGTCGCTCATCAGAAACACGAGCGCGGGAAATGGCACCTCACGCGCACGCCGTCTGGCAAACAGGTGGATAAGCAGCGGCACCGCCGCGAATGCCGCGGCGGCGAGCAGGAACGGTTGCAGAAACTCAGTCATAAGATTTCACTCTCAGAGTGTATTGTCAGACCCCGCGGCAAAAATTACAACATGAAATATTCAGACAAATCAGCACTCATTTTGTATCCCACACGCGTGAAAGCACGATCTCGGCCGCGCGCTCCCTGTCGGCGGGGGAGAGTTCGCCCGCTATGACAAGGTCCTTGAGGAAATTCATCACCCTCCCGACTCTGGGGCCGGGACGGTCGCCGAGCAGGCGCATCACTTCGTTGCCGTCGAGCGGCGGTCGCGGGTCGAGGATGGCTTTGCGGTCAAATCCCTCGATGCGCCGGGCGAACTCATCGACTGCGGCAAGCCGCTCAGCCACTTTTTCGGGCATCGAACTCGTGATATCGGCGCGCGCCATCGTCAGGATTTCATCATACCGGTGGCCTATGTCATGCAGCGCGCGGCGCAGCGCGGCGTCGGAGTATTCGGACGTATAGTGATGTATCCTGTGGTGCTTGGCCACGATATCAACGACATGCGCCGTGTCGTCATTGCTCCACCGGAGCCGCTCGCAGATCGACCTTGCCATCACCGCGCCGGTCCTGTCATGGTCGTGAAAAGTGTACCGGCCATCGCCGCTGAGCTGGCGTGTAGTCTGCTTGCCGATGTCGTGCAGCAGTACGGCAAACATGAATGGTGCGGAGACTGGACCCATCAGGGCTGCTTTGTCGAGCGCCGTCATGGTGTGTTCGAAAATGTCCTTGTGATGCGCGCCATCTTCGGGGATAAGGCGGGCGAGAGCGGCGACTTCGGGCAGCCAGACATCCATCAGGGTGAGCGCGTACATCATGCAAAAAGCGGAGGAGGGCCGGGGCAGGAGCAGCATTTTTACGAGTTCGTCATGTACCCTTTCGGTCGAAACCGTATCGGACAGCCTGCCGTGCGTAGCTGTTATTTTTATGGCACTGGTGAGATTTTCTCCAAGAGCGAGGTGGAAAGCCGCAGCGAAACGCACGGCGCGCACCACACGGAGCGGGTCATCTTTGATGGTTGTTTCTGGAGCGAGGGGAGTGCGCAATATGCCCGCGCGGAGATCGGCCATGCCGCCGAGCGGGTCGTCAATATGCCCGAATGTATCAGGTGCGAGACTCGCCGCTATCGCGTTAATAGTGAAATCACGCTGCATGAGATCGGCCGCGAGCGGGGTGGATGCCGATATGCCGTCCGGGGGAGTCCGCAGCGGCGTGACTTCTATCTCGCGATTGTCCCTGAGCACAATCCCGTGAGTGGCAAATCCTTTTGCGGGGGACTTGTCATAGATGTGACGGCTGAGTGGCGCGAGCGCCTTCCTGATCCCGGCTGGAGTGGCGGTGGTCACGAAGTCGAAGTCCTTCGGCGTGCCGCCCAGCGCCATATCGCGCACAGCGCCGCCCACGAGCCATATTTTTTCGCCACAGGCGGCCATGTTTTTGCCCACCGCGCGCAGCAGTGCCAGGTCGTCTGGCTCGAGCTCTGCCAATCTGTCTGTTATTTCTGCCGGATTCACGCTGGTTTCCCCCATAAAATTCATTACTTTTTCGGGAACTTCCAACAAACCTCGTATTGTTGTAATATATACATATACATTATTATGTCGCAATAAGTCAGGTGTTGACGGAATATTGTAAAGTGTATTAAGATAATGGTGGAAATGACGATATTAATAGTGTAATGAGTCTCTGGGAAGGAGGGGTCGACATGGAAGTCCCGTTCATACCAAAAACAGCGATAACCAAGACAGACGATTCCTCGCGCGTCCAGGGGATCGCCACAAGGAAGGCGGCAAGTGCCTACAAGTCATCGTCTGCAGCATCGACAGATGAGGTCACACTGTCGCCGAAATCAAAGCTGATGCAGAAGCTGAGGGCACAGTACGAACTGCTCGATGGCAAGGAAGCATCGGACAAAAAGGTAGAAGAAGTCAAAATCGAAAAGGAATATCCCAAGACGATTGAGATGGATCCTCACGAAATCGTGGAGGGCATACTCACCGGCACCATATTCATGGCTGTCGAAAAGAAATAGCCAAAAATTACTATGAGACCGAAAGCCTCCGTTACCGGGGGCTTTTTTCGTTTGGATGACCAATGGGGTAGCCGCCGGTTTATCGATATCCCGGATACGCCGATAAGTAGGGTAGATCATTGCACTATGCAATTCATCTCCCTTGCGGCTTTTCCAGTTGTCTGGGCTTTCTGACCGTAGCTTTCTATCCTTCATCAGGAGTAATCAGGGATTGTAGCGTACTGCGCAATAAACCGAATTCTATTGACGAATTCGGGATAAATGTCATAGGGTTTTCTGTGCGAAGCGAAGAATCTCTATTTTTGACCATCTGAGTTTCAGGGGTAATCAGGAAAGGTTTTCCGCACCTCTCCCCAAAAAACCTATGTTGAAGTATTCGCTGGAGTATCGAATATAAAATTTTACGGTAGAGGTTTGGAGACCCCATTTTTTCAAAAAGGGGGTCTCCATGCTCTTGTCGTAACGCTTGCCATATATTAATAGGAATAGTAAGGGTGAATTGCGGATACGAAAAAACCGGCCTTGAGAGAGGCCGGTTTTGGATATTTCGTGCGGGGTGCGAACGATCAGGCTTCCGCTTTCGCCTCGGTTGCCGTTTTGGCGGTAGTATCCTCGGGAGGGACCGGGACAACGTTGACCATTTTTTTGTTGCGTCTTTCCTCGAAGTGGACATAGCCTTCGACGAGAGAGAAGAGCGTGTAGTCTTTGCCCATGCCGACGTTTGTGCCGGGGTAATGTCTGGTGCCTCTCTGGCGGATGATGATGTTGCCCGGTTTTACGTACTGGCCGCCATATTTTTTGACGCCGAGAGATTTCGGCTGACTGTCGCGTCCGTTAGTGCTGCTGCCCTGTCCTTTTTTATGCGCCATTGCTGTTCTCCTTTACTGTCGCTGGTCCCGGCGGGCCCGGTGGCCTGCGATGCGAAACGGGTTGCATCACCCTTTGATGATTTTCGAGATTTCTATCTCCGTGTAGTTCTGGCGATGCCCCTGGGTTTTTCTGTATCTCTTTTTTGGTTTGTACTTGAAGACGATGATTTTGCGATCTTTGCCGTGTTTGAGAATTTTCGCTTCGACTTTGGCGCCTTCCACGAGCGGTTTGCCGAAGACGAAAGAGTCGCCATTCATGATTGCGAGTACTTCACCGAATTCAACGGTCTGACCTGCGGGGGCGTCGATTTTCTCGACTTTCACGCGGTCGCCTTCGTTGATTGTCAACTGTGATCCGCCGACTTTTACTATAGCAGACATTCTTTCACCACCTCATATATACATTTTATTATATAATCATGTTCATACCACTTCGCCGCCGCACCATTTTGGGTGTGCCTTGCCGACGATTTGATGTAAGCCTAACAATTTTAGCAAAGCGTCTCCGCGTTTTCAACAAACAAATAAATATATTTTCGTTGCTTTGGATTATCAATTTGTATAAAATCTTGTTACCTCGCCTGTACAGGTCGTGGTTGCCCGTGCTCCGGGTTGTTATTTTGCAACACATTCTGATAAAATACAACGCGATAAGGAGCGGACATCTCGTTGCTTTGGCTACAATACTGTCCGATATGAAATATGCCTAAAATTTCAAAGCTCGTACTTATGCTGACTCTCGCACTCATCGTCCTGGCGTCTACGTCTGTCGTCCGGGCTGATGGTCTGAGCAGTGTCATCGACGATGACTACCTCTATTCCGATGACCGCAGTTATTTCGACAAGCTTTCCGACTTCAGCAATGACATCACGTCGAGTCAGGAAAGGTTGCCCAAGGGCAACTGGGCCTATGTGTACATGCAGCGCATGCGCGAGCTCGGCCTCATCGACGCCGGCGATCTCGACGCCTATGAGCAGGACGGCAAGCTTATGACCCGCGCCGAGATGGCCATGCTCGTCGACAAGGTCCTCGCCCGCTATCTCGACTGGACCCAGACCGGTCGCATCGACAGCCTCATCACCGGCACCAACATGCCAAAGCCTGCCGAAGAGTTCCACAAACACCCCGTGCCCGAGTCCATGCCCTCCTCATACCCTTCCGATGACGCTCCGCTCACGATCCCTCAGATTATCGATCCCGACGAAGTGCTGCGCGGCATCGAGTCTTCAGAAGCCATCACGGCATCCGAAGAAGAAGTCGTGGAGATCATCGCTCCTCCCACGGCCGCCACGAAAGATGTAGTGATCGAAAATGACGATAGTGATTCGCCCGTGACGCTCAGGCGCTCCGGCCCCAGAGGCATGGCCGCCCAGAAGATATCAGCCCGGCCCGCGCCGGTCATCCCGGGTATTTCGCCTGCTCCCTATGCCGCGACAAAAAAGGACGACAAGTCAAAAACCGCAAAAAAAGACGCGAAAAAAGAAAAATCTCAAGAGGAGACCGATCCCGGTGATACTCCCTCCGAACCCGTCTACCTCACTCAGAAGGACATCTCATCCATAACCGATCTCGTCAACGGGTTCAAAAAAGAGCTCAAGGATTTTTCGAAAAACATGGACAAGGAAGTTCGCGAAGTCAAAAAAATAGGTATCACCAATCAGAAAGAAATCGCAAAACTGCGCGAAGATGTCGACAAATTCACCTTCAGCGGCACTAATGATTTTGTATATTTCGCATCGGACGTCTATATCAGCTCTGTCAGTCAGCTTGGCACCAGCATCAGTGTAGGACAGACAAAAGCAAACAAGGAAGAAGGCGTAAGCTATGACTCGGTATTCTGGGTTGACGATTTTGCCCTTACGATGAAAAGCAAGCCCAACCCCGATGAAAATCTCGTAGTCTCCGTCACCACAAAATCCCGCAAGACCGTAGGCGCGAGGAGCGGTTATTCCTCATATATGGATAATTCCAACACTGCATTCAATATTCATGACCTTTCCGTAGCCTATCAGACGACGCTGAAAAAGGGCGATAACCGCAAATTCTACATGAAATCCCTGACAATTGGCAATTCAAGCGTGCTGTTTTCGCCACTGACCGTCATGGGATACAAGATACAGGGCATCAACGCGAGCTTCGCCCTCAACAAATACACTATCAACATCTTCGGCGGTCGCACGGCCTATCACTATGCCTATGCCCCCGGACAGGTGATAGTGCGCGAAACAAAGAACTTCACCCAGTATGACCGCTATCTGTACGGCATCAATGTCCAGTCGCAAGTCTTTGGGGAAGCCTCCTCACTTGGCAATTTCCAGAAAATCTGGATGCATGACGACTCCACGACCAACTTCTATAAAAATGGCCAGACAGAACTCGACAAGGGCTCATGCGAAAATGGGTACTGGGTCAAACTCGATACGATCAATGATCCCTCACTCCCCTATGGCAACGAAAAGACATCGCTGTTTTGCATGCCGGCCGAGAAAAACAGCGTATCGAGCGCGTTCGTCCGCTATCCGCTCTTCAACCAGAAAGTCTGGCTGACATCGGAATTCGCCCACAGCACATATTACCGCCCCGCATACAAGGTATTCATGGACCCCGACTGCACATCATCCGGCACCTGTTCCGATAAAGATGTCAGCACGAAATACGCAATCGTCAAAGGCTGGTACCCGTCCAAGGAAAGAAACGACCAGGACGACGCGTTCCTTGTCATGTTCGACTTCGGCAAAGGCCCCATCACGGTCATGCCGCTGCTCTACGCGCGCCTCGGCGAAAACTTTGTGACAAAATACTTCGGCCTGCCCGGATTCGACATGTCATCACTCGGACTTGACATATCCGCGCTCCCCGTGCCCATCCAGAGCCTCGAAGCGATGGCCGCCGGCATCACTTATGACCGCAAGCAGGACAGAAATTTCAAATCGGCCACCTATTTCGCTAAATTCTCCGAAACATCCCCCATGCAGCTTGATCCAGGACTTATCCCTTTCATTTACAACTTCATCAATGATGACAAAAACATACTTATCTCCATCCTCACGCCACTTGTCCCGGCTCTCAACACCCGCCGTGATGTCATCAGCGGCAATGTCATCACCACGACACTCGACTATTTCATCAACGAAAAAATGACATTTACAGTCAACGGCACCCTTCTCAAGGCCGAACTTCCCAAAACATGCCTTGACAGGGACGTCATCGAAATCAGGGACGCGCACGGCAACCTTATCGACAAGACATACGGCAACGGACTATACGAATGCGACTCCCCGACTTCCGGCAGCGCCGACACATTCGCATCGGTCAAGGCCAGAATCGGCATGCAGAAATACACGCTTGACTGGAAAACATCCAAAAAGGCAAAATCCACAACATCATTCAGTGTCAGCGACATGAACGACAGCGCCGTCTACATCTCGAACACCCCCGCCACAACGCTGAAACTTATCAACGACGCATTCAATCCAGGCAGAAAATTCGGATTCGAACAGATTTTCGGCCTTGACTTGACAAAATCGACAAACATCCAGATGTCATACAAGAGAAATTATGACATGGCTCCCTACACTGACGACCCGGAGCTTGCCTCTACATACGCCTATGACAAGCCGACGAACGATTACTACATGTTCATGTTCAAAGTATCGACGAAATTCTAATAATCAACACGGGAGACAACCCACCACATGCGACTTTCAAATAATACACTGCCAAGACTCATAACACTCATGCTTGCGCTGACGCTCATGGCGGGGCTCCTGTCCTCCTGCGGCGGCGGCAACAGCACCAAGCCCAGCGCGTCGGACGACGTCCTGACCATTTCCACACAAGGCGCCGTGCCCTGGGGCCTTGCCCTGAACGGCGACAATACGCAGCTTTATGTCTCCAACGTCGTGCACAACTCAGTCTCGATCTACAAAACGGCCACCATGGAAAAGATAGCTGATATCCCCACTGCATGCATGCCGACAGACCTTGCCTTCAACGCGGACTATTCCCAACTATACGTCGCGCACAACAGCATGACATCTTGTCGTGTCTCCCAGATTTCACCAAATCCCATTTCCGGGAAATATATTTCAGTCATCGATGTCGCAAATCAGCAAGTCATCAAGGAAATAGCGATCACCGCCGAAGGCCGCGACCTCGAACTCGACCCCGTAAACAATTTTCTCTACGTCACCGCCCTTAACAACGCTGTCTGCATAATCGAAACCACAACAAACACACTGTCGGCCTGCTACTCATCCACATCGAGCGCCGCTGCTGCCCCACTGGGCGACACCACACTCAAACCCAGTAAAATCAAACGCATGATGATCGATAATTCGCCGGTACTGATGGCACTCGATCCCGCTAATAAAGTCGTCGCGTTCAAACTGCCGGTAAACCCCATTCTCAACACCTTCACCGCCCGGGGATTCAACGGTCAGGAGGATGGATACTGCGTGCCCGCCGCTAAATCGGGCGGCTTCGACACTCAGGTATCAGGCCAGCCCAATGGCTGCGCGTGCCTCACCAGCGGCAACTGCTCAAGCGGCAACTGCGACAGCGATTTTCTCACCCCAGTGTGCGCTCCCCCCGCAAGCTGTGGCGCCACATCCAACCGCAGCGACGGATGCGATTGCACGGACGCCAGCCAGTGCAGGGGCGGCCTCTGCCAGGGCTCGGTCTGCAAGACCCCGTCGGTCCTCAATTTCAACAGCTCGACCGCATACTGCGACAGGGTCAATTCCACCTGCTATGACAAAAATTCGGACTACACGAAGCTCTTCTCGGTAGTCAGCAAACTTGGCGCTGCCGGCTGCACCGAGCCGTGGGACATTGTCCCGCTGCCCGATGGCACGGCCTATCTCTCCTGCTACGGCCCGAGAGAATATGTTTCCGGCACTGTCAATACAGCACACGGCGACCCTGATCCGGTCATCCGCCTCATGTGGGGCAAAAATGGCATAGCGCGCAACAGCGGCTATCTGCTCACTTACGACAGTCTCCTCCTTTGCGACAAACCCTCGGAAATGGCCGCCAGCACAAGCGGAGACATGCTCGCCGTCGCCTGCGCCGACAATGTTTCCATCGTAAATACATCAACCGGGAAAAGTACCAGGACAGTCAACATTCCAACCCCTGTCAATATCGTGGCAGACAGCAAGTACGCATACGCCACCAGCGGCACCAGCAACAAGGTTTACAGGATCACATTCCCAGTCCGCTGATCTCCGTGGCTACATAAAATAATCAGAAGGGTGCGCGCATGTCGCACCCTTTTTTATTCTGCAATAAAATTCAGGGGAGCAGTCGCGAGAAGGAATGAAATGCAAGGAGCAGTATTTGGCATACGCGACTAAAAAAATGCTCCGGCAACACAGCAGTTCGCCCTTATCGCGACTGCCAAATGCGGCAATCTCTATTTCCTATTGCCGTATTTGAGTTCATTTGCGAATGACTCCGTGGCCGAAGTGTCCATCCCTGGGCTGGCCTCACTTTTCCACACGCTGCTCCTTGAGAAACACCAGTATCTCGAACATCAGTTTCCGCGCGTAAAACCCGATCGAAATATGGCCCGACTCGAACCATTTGATGCGCGGTTTGCCCCATGCTTCCCACATTTCCGTCACGGTGTATTCCGGCACTATGATATCATGCCTTCCTGCTATCATCAGTATCTTGTCGAGCGGCAGCCTGCGTTTGTAATTGATCGGCAGCGTGAGCGCGAGCTGCCTGCGGGTCCATTCGATGTCCCTGCCGGCGGCCTTGACCTCACCCGTGATGGC